>JBEPZA010000008.1:0-15241 GCA_041641075.1 Aquificaceae bacterium
CTGAGATGGGAATATCTACCGATAAGATACACGCAAGAGGTCCTATGGCTCTAGAAGAGCTCACCATACAGAAGTTTGTTGCGCTTGGAAACGGTCAAGTCAGAGATAACTTCTATGTGCCAAATAATCTCTTGGAAGAATTAAACAATTGGTTATAATAGATATATTAAGGCCCGGTAGCTCAGTTGGTAGAGCACACGGCTGAAAACCGTGGTGTCGGCGGTTCGATTCCGCCCTGGGCCATATTATTTATGTTATTATTTTTCTGTTATGGCATTTTTGTATGTCTTACTTTTCTTTGTGAATATATGCTATGGTCAAGTTGTAGCCAAGATAAACAGAGAAGTTATAACCAACGATCAATTTCAAAGTTACTTTAGTACATACTGGCGTGAAATTGTCCATTTACCTATAACCCAAGCTACAAAAGAAGATATGAGAAATTTTTTGCTAGAATACATACGTGCAAGGATAATAGAGAGAGAAGCAAAAAGTATGAATATTTCTGTCTCCGAATCAGAGCTCCAGGAGTATATAGATAAGACAATAGGTAGGCGTAACTTAAGTCCTATCGTAACTTACATGGTCAGGTCAGAATTACTATCTCAGAAAATAGTGGATAGAATTGCTAGAAACATCGTAGTTAACGATGAACAAATCGTTGCTTATTACTACTTAAATTTGAGAGACTTCAAAAGACCATCACAGGTATTACTTCAAAGGATATTTACCGACGACCTAGACAACGCAAATAAGGTCTACAGTGCATTAATAAATGACAGGGTGCCTACTGATGCCATTTATAGAGAAGGTGTGCCCATGTGGTACTCTATACAGACTCTTCCACAGGTCGTAAGAAATCAGCTTCATCCTTACGATATTGGAAAAGTATCTAAGCCGATAGATACTGGATCAGGATACCTTATATTAAGGGTTATTAACAAAAGAGGTAGTGGTATAATTCCATTGGATGAAGCTAAACCTTTAGTTAGAGAAAAACTTTTAAAGGAAAAAAGACAGGAGGTGTTTACACAATGGTTTCAGAGAGTCTTAAGAAACTATCAATTGGAATTATACTCTTTCTAGCAACTTCATGGAGCTCTTTCTCACAAACTTTACTGGACAAAGTGGTGGCTTCGGTAAATGGGGAACCAATACTAATGACGGACGTAATTCTTGGTAAGTCCTTTTACAATACTGACGATGAAAGGGTAGTTTTGCAACAGCTTATAGACACCTGGCTCTTATCGCAGTATGTAGAAAGTAGAGGCGCCTACGTAAGCGATGAATACGTAGACAATATGCTACTTGACATAGCAAAGGCAAACAATAAAAGCTTAGATAAGTTAATAGAAGATTTGCATAAACAAAACATAAGTGCCCAAGATTTGAAGAATTTTTTAAGAAAACTTATCCTCTCCACCCAAGCTTTAGACATGCTCTTACTCAAGGAAGTAAGAGTTTCTGATGTAGAAGCTGAGATAGAGAAACTAAGGAGAGGAAACTTGAAATTGGTAAAGGAGATAAAGCTTCTAGTAGTGGATAAAAAGGATTCTCAAAAACTCTCCCAGTTGTTGGAAAAAGAGAGAGATTTAGATAAAATAGCCCAAAGCTTAGGAATTAAGATAGAACATTTAGAAGTAGGAAAAGGTGAGCTAATAGATACATTAGACAGAGAGATATGGAAAGCTGGTAAGGGAGAGATTGTATTTGCGGAAGATGAGAATCACATCTACACTGCACAAGTATTAGGGCAAAAAGAAGTTTCAGATGGTGTAAACACAGAAACTTTGAAGGAAGAGTTAATTCAGAAAAAGCTCGAGTCTACAAGAAAAGATCTATTGGAAAGATTGAAAAAGAGAAGCTTCATAAGAGTAAAAGGATGAAATCATATACAAAGTATCTAACCTTTAAAACGGAAAAGAGGAAAGATATAATTAAGATTACTGACCAGGTAAGAAAAGCAGTTGAGGAGTCAGGTATAAAGGAAGGTCTGTGTCTGGTTTCTTCTATGCATCTCACATCTTCTGTAATAGTTCAAGATGATGAAGAGGGTCTCCATAAAGATATATGGGAATGGTTAGAGCATATAGCACCTTTTAGAGAAGACTACAATCATCACAAAACCGGCGAAGATAACGCTGATGCACACCTAAAAAACTTGGTAGCCCACCTTCAGGTAATACTACCGATAACAAAGGGAAATTTAGATTTGGGACCGTGGCAGGAAGTTTTTTACGTAGAGTTTGATGGATGCAGAAACAAGAGGGTCATCATAAAAATGATAGGTCTATAGTTGGTAACCCTCCACAAATGATTTTGTATGGTCTTGAACGCCAAAGACATTAAACACGTCCTTGTAAGGCTGTAAAGATTGGTGAAGTTCCTCCTCAAGATTTTTCTCACCTAAGATTCTATAACTCATATCCAGTAAGAACGAAAGGAAAGCGACAATATCGTGCGTATTTTGAGGCAAGCTCCTATACTTTATTTGCCCCTCCTCATACTTAAAATTTTCCGAGCCTGCGATATAATTCTTTACGCTATTTATAATATGCTCGTTTCCACTTCTTAAAAGGATACCATAAACTATATTTATTAGAGAGAGGTATACTACTTTATCCATATTTTCCACGTTGTCAAGAAAGGTAACATCTATCCAATATGGGTGCTTTATGTCCAAATCCGAGATTATTTCTACGATACCTTCTTTACCTTTCTTGAGGAATCCTATAACCTTTCCACTTTCGTACAGTATATAATTCTCCTCTCCTGAGGATCTTATAGTAATTATACCACTTTTGCATTCTATGTTAACTCCCATCAGTATTTTACCTAGTTCCAAGAAGTTATCCGTAATACCCGAAATAACCCTATTACCAAAGTGTCTTAATGTAAGTAACTTTGTAGTCCTTTCATCTAATTCCACTGCACTCACTTTGGCATCTCCTCTTACATCAATTAAAAAATCAAAAATCGGATAGTTAATAGGGTGTAGAGCTATGGGTTTGCCCTTGATATAGTAGATGTATACAGAATCTCCATTGACATTTATCCTGAGGAAACCCGAAAATCTACCAAGCACCAAGTTTTCCATTATTGATACGAGCTTTATTTTGTTGGCTTCTACTCCCTGTATTATTACGCTAACATGAGGCTCACTTTTCTGATTTGGAGGGTGATAAAATTGATGTATATCTAGGAATCCTTTGGAAATTAGGGAATTTAGTTTCCTAATCGTATCTATAAAGCTGTTCTTTGAGGTTGCGATTATTTCGTAAACGCTTTTGCCATCAAAAAAGTTCATCTCAGGGAATGGTTGCTGAACCTTTAAGACGGCATAAGGCGTAATAATTCTCTCAAGAAGAGAGGTGAGTTCTAGCGAAGCTAATTGAGCTTGTAGTATTAGCTCTTCTACATGTATCTGTCTACTCAAATTTACGAATATATCGCTCTTTGCTCTATCTCTAAAACTAAAGAATGTAGAAGGTGAATTGAGAAAATCTGCCATGTAGAAAAGTAACAGAGCTTCACTATTTGTGGCACGCTCCTCCAAATCCTTTACATCCTCTACAAAAAAACCTAAAACGTATCCATGGTCCATGTAAATAGATAGGAAATTCCTCATAGAAAATAGATCCAAAACACCCACTTTGTTTAGTAGGCACCCATTAACTATGTCTATGAGTTCTTGCGGACTCTTTGTGTATCCAGATAACATAGTTCTACACCAACTTTGATAATTTAGATATTAGCATTTCCGTAATCAAGGATGATGTTTCTAAAACTCCTTCACCTCGGACAGCCGATGCACATATGGATTGATAACCCTCCTGGTTAAGTTCCTTCTCTAAGGATTCAAAGTCTAACACGTTGGGAAGATCCATTTTGTTGTACTGAAAAACTACAGGTATGGATTCTATAGTTTTTCCCACTTTTTTAATGTCCGAGATTAACAGATGCTTGAAACGTATATTTTCATCCAGCCTTTCTCTTTGTGCATCGTATACCATGACAATACCGTCTACACCCTTTAAAACAGTTAACCTTATATCTTTGTATATTTCCTGCCCAGGCACTGTATAAAAAGCAAAGGAAACTGTAAAACTATCCAGGCGAACTTTCTTGGATGCAAAATCGAACACCAATGTTTTATCCCCAGATGTGTCTATCTTTAAGATATCCATACCTTCTTTTTTTGCTAAGTATTCCAGATTTGTGGTTTTTCCTGCCATAGCTGGACCATAGTACACAACCTTTAATCTTATAAGCTTATTACTCACATCCACGATCATTTTATGCCGTCCTCCATTTAATCTCCCTCCATCTGTAACAATTCTTGCAGAGGGGCATATAAGAATTATATCTTATACCACATACGCACTCCCAAGATTTGTAAAGTTCTAAGAGGATATCCTTACAAGTTTTTGCTTCCTTCGAGTGGTTTATGTGCATCTTAACTATAGTTTGTAGTGGTTCATTTAAATTCGATTCTATTTCTTGTAGTTTGCTTATCATATTCAACTTTATATAGATTCTTGCCAATACTTCTAGATTTATCGCATCTCTATACTGTTCTATAGTGTCCAAAAGCTTGGTCAAGAGAATTTCATTATTAGACATCATCGAAAAGACTTCGTTCTGGAGTCCTTCTTTAAATACCTTATCTATAACCTTTGTAGCATTCTTTAAATCATCTATTTCTAGAAGATGTGCTAAATAATGATAATACGTAAAGGGAGTTTTATAAGTATCGTAAGCCCTCTCTAAAAGCTGTTTTTTCTCGTTTAGGTCAGTCTTTGATTCTGCATAAATACATATCAATTCAGCTAATATAGATTTTTGCTCTTCTTTTTCCCACCTTTCACATTTCTGAAGTATTTTTTCTTGGTACCTTACACATTCCTCCATATTGGACTCTACATAACATAGGTCTCTATATGCTTTTAGTGCTGTTAGGTTGTTTTCATCTTTGCTTATTGATGATATTAAGTACTCCTTTGCTAATTGAATATTTCCAACTTTTAACAACTGGCTTCCGAGATAACCTTCAACTAAACCCTCGCTTTTGTCCAGTTTATTTAAGCTCGCTGAGTAGTTCTTAATAGCAAAGTTAGATTCTATGTAGATAACGCCGGCTGGTTCCCAATCTCTTGCCAGCTGTTGAGATACATTTAAAGCCGCTGAAGGGTAACCTTTATAAAGATATCTTAGTGCTTTACTTACTTCACTTAATTTCTTCGTTTTAGAAAAAAGCTTTAGGGAAAAATAAAAGCTAGGTATTACAAATCCAACAAATACTGAAATCAATACCAATAAAAAGGCGGGTAGTGTAAGTGTAAAGTTTAGTAACTGAATACTTATCATCGAGTAGTTTTGGGTAACAAAGAGTGAAAAGAAAAGGATTAAAGCAACCGATAAAATAACCTTTATTAATCTCATAGCTCTATCCTCTGTGCTCCAGAGTAAAGCCATTCCAGATCGTAATAATTACGATAGTCTTCTTGGAAAATATGAACAATCACATCTACAAGATCTACGAGAATCCAGTAGGCATTCTCAAGACCTTCTGTGTGGTCTACCGTATGTCCGTGTTTTTCGAGCTCGTCCTTTAGATAATCTGCCAGGGCTCGAGCGTGGATGGGTGAAGTTGCAGTGGAGATAACAAAGTAATCAGCTATATTTGTGTATTTAGAAACATCCAACACAACTATATTCTCAGCTTTTTTATCTTCGAGTAACTTTTTTACCAAACTAAGCTTTTCATTCATACTATTTTGCATATCTTTGTAGTTCTTTGTAGTAGTTGTTCTCCCCATATAATTCTCTGTACTTTTCTAAGGCATCCAAACCCTTACTGTAACTATCCTCGGCTATTTTCCCCCATCTATCAATTTCTGATTTGAAGAATTCTATTCTCTTTGCTATGGCTTCTCTTTCCTCTTGATTCTTAGCCTTCTTTAGAGCGCTCTCTGCTTCTTTAATCCACCTTGTGTATTTATCTTGCTGTCTTTTTGCCTGCTTCTTTGTAAGAAGTAAAGACTTTATATATCTGTAAGATACATCTACATCGGATATTTGGCCTTGATAATTGAGCATAATATCCCTATATCTAGAGGAAGCTGAGTAGTAATACCCAAAGTCTTCGTAAAATCTCGCTATTAAGTATTCATGCTGTGCTATTTTTGTATTAGCTTTTTCTATTAATTCTATTACTCTATCCGTGTAAGAGCTTTCTGGATACTTAGTTATAAAGTCCTTTGCTCTTTCTATAGCCTTTAGTGTGTAGGTTTGATCTCTGTAAGCATCAGGCGCTACTTTCATATAGCTTTCAACCAACATAAAGTATGCTCTTTCTGTTTCCATAGATTCTGGGTATGAACTTATGAAGTCTTCAAGATACACAGCTGCGTTTATATAGTCCTTTCTTAGGTAATAACTCTCAGCTATAGCGTATTTTGCTTCTTTTATTTGCTGCGGTGTTAAGTTTTCCATATACTTTAGGGATTCTTTTAGTCGTTCAGCGGATTTTCGGTAGTCTCTGTTGGTATAAGCTGCCATACCTTCAGTATAGAGCTCTTGAGCAAGTTTAGCCCTTTTTTCTTCAGTAACTTTTGCACAACTGATTAAAAACACTAAAATTAATACACTAAGCTTAATAGTGTATCTCATACTTACCCACCTCTATATCTTCTCTTGATTTGACCTCTACATGTTCCAAACTTAGCTTCCTTACGTATGCTTTCACAAACTTCACTAGCTGTGGGTTTACACCTATTTCTAGTTTACGAGCCTTAATAGTCTTTAGGTCGCTTTCTAGTTCGAAAAGTAGAAGTTCTTCGGTCTTTAGCCTGCCTTTGCCAGTGCAGTATGGGCATGTTTTTGAGAGTTTTCTTGGGGTGCTTTCGGAACTTCTACGCCTTACCATTTCTAGAAGTCCCAACTTTGTAAATCCATAAATATGGACATTGCAAGATTCACTCCCAAGGGATTCCTGAAATACCTTTAGAACTTTCTCTTTGTTTTCCTGCTTTTTCATGTCTATGAAATCCACAATGATTATACCACCTAAATCTCTAAGGACGATTTGTTTAGCCACTTCTTTAGCTGCTTCTATATTGGTTTCTACTGCATTTTCTTCCTGAGACTCTCCACAAGGCTCACCGCTGTTTACATCTATTACCGTAAGGGCTTCCGTTTCTTCTATTACCAAGTAACCACCGCTTCTTAACCATACTTGCTTGCCTAGCACCTTATTTATGTGATTGTGTATATCGTATCTTTTTATGTATGTAGTAGTGTCTTTTGCGTATATTACTTTTTCCACCAATTGTGGATGAAAAGACTCGAGATACGTATTTATTTCGTTCCATACATCTATATCATCCACAACGATAGAATCAATTTCGTGCCAATGATTAGTTATTATATCCAAGTACTCACTAAAACCTGGCTTAAGCAAACCAATACCACTTTTCTCTTGGTATAGCTTCTTTATGTTCTCCCAAGTGCTTACCAAGTTTTTAATGTCTTTTATGAGTTCATCCTCTTTGGCGGATGCAGATACCGTTCTAAGGATAGCACCTCCTTCTGTTATATAAGGTTTTATCATCTCTATGAGCTTGTCTTTGATGTCTTTTTCTATTTTGGATGAGCATTTTATATCGTAACATTGAGGTATATAAACCGTGTATTTACCTATTAACTTGATGTGATCTGAAAGCTTGGCTCCCTTATCCCCAATAGGTTCCCTGGCTACCTGAACAATAACGCTTTCCCCTACTTTAGGTAGTGAGCTTCCTTTTATTTGTAGATACGCGTCTTTCTCAAGCCCTATGTCTACAAACACTCCTCCCATACCTTTTGCCAATCGCTTTACCTTTCCTTTAAAAATTGCTCCGGGTAGCTTTAGAGTGCTCTTCTTGTCTACTCTCAACTTTATGAGATCCAAACCATAAAATAGAAAGGAAATAAGCAAATCGCTGCAACTGATAATAAGGAGCGTTCTACCCATTAAATAATATTAAATCACACTCTCTCTACGATAGACTTAATTATTTCTTTTTCCAAGGGTGAGCTTACCTTTGGTAGTATTGTATCTAACACAACATTTTTGCTGTTCTTATACTTTTGTAGTCTCCGTGCACACCTAATAGTATCTCTGATAGAGAAAACGAACTCTACAGGTTCTTCTGATTGCTGCATCTGGTATGATCTATAAGCCTTCCTTATAGCGTTAGCTATGGATATGAGTTCAAAGAGCAGATGTACGTAATACTTTACTTCTTCTGTTAAAAGGCTACTAGGTATATCCAGAGGTATATGGTTTACTAGGTAGTGCCACACATAAACAAACTCTTGTTTGCTTAAAGATGAAAGAGAGGGTATATAATCTCTCAATATAAGAGCTTCATCTGTGTGGTATATATTTCCTTCGTCTTCAAAGGGAGGGTAATCTATAAATAGAATATCTGATCTTGATTTTATGTCCTGCGGGAGCTCAGAAACACCAAGATAGTTTTGTGGGTTCATACCACCTACAAAAATCACATCCCTTTCTGCCTTAATAACTTCGCCGGAAGATAGAACTAAATACCTTCGGTAATCAAATAGTGGATTAAATATCTTTACTAAAGAGGCTGGTAGGGTGTTTATCTCATCAAAGTAAAGTATTGCTCCTGGTGTTTGAAGGGCTTTTACCAAATCGGAATACACCTTACGTGTACCTCTTTTGGGGTCAAATTCGTAAACGAATGTAAGGTCCTCTTTTTCCATTTTGGAGTTGCAAGGTATTATATAAAGAGGTCTATTGGTCAAGATTGCAAACACTTCAACTAAGAAATTTTTACCTACTCCTGCATCACCTTCCAATATAACTATCCCATCCCTGTAAACGAGCTGTTCTTTTATTAGGTAAGCAAACTTTTCCAGGTTTTGAACAAACCAAGGTGTCTCCTCGTAAGAAACCATAATAGGCATTTTGTACACCTGGTAGGGGTAAAGATTGTTTAAGTGCATGAGGTATCTCTTCAACCATTTTGGTGTACGTTTTAGGTCTTCTACAGCTAGAATGGAAGGGTACCTTTTGGGTTCTAGTATTATGCCATCTTCTCTTTCAAAACCTAGCCTTACATACTCTCTGTTGTTTACGATCATTCTATCTTCCGTTCTTATGCGCCACTTTAGTTTCTTTCTCTCTCCAGAGAATCTTGGGAAATCTACCTCACCAAAAATAATTCTATCCTTGTCCAGAGTTATCTTGAATCTTTCAAATCTATACTTTATCAGTTTTTCACTCAGTATCTTGGACAATTTTTCCTGACCTCTTTGTTGTATTTCTTTGGGTAGAGAAGCTATAAACTCACGTAACTTTTTTATTTCAGGCAGGGTTTCGGCTTCCTGGAAGGACAAGATCGGTGCGCCTGATAGTGTATTTTGTACATCTTTTAACTTTTCTTCAAGACTTCTTTCGAAGAAATTTATTAAATCTGCTTTTAAGTCTTCGAGCTCTTTTATTGGTTTAGCCTTTAGTTTACTTTCAACCTCTCTCAAATCCTCTTTTGTTACACTAGCTTGGTTTATTTTTTCCCTTACGGATTCTATGAATATTTCTAGCCGCCTGTTCTCAAGTGCACCATGACTTTCCTCAATAATTTCCCTTAACTCCCTTATAGGTAGATCCATGGATATTAGGGTTTGATATTCTTGTATATTTTCCAGATCTTTTAAATCTTTTGAGGCTTTGAGTTTCTTTAATAAGTTCTTGTGTAATTCTTTTGCATTTTTTAGGATTTGGTTTTGTCTATCTTTGGGATACCAGAGGTCTATTAAGTTACTATTGAGTTTTACAAGATAGTAAAGCTTTACGTCCTGGTTTTCTATGTAGTAAGACGTGTATAGAGTTCCATCGGGACTAATTCTTACGATGGAGTTACCCAATCCTTCTATTGTTTCTAAGAAACTAGAACTCTTAAGATCAACTATTCCCATCCTGTTACTTTCGGCATCCGCCAAGAAGGCGAAACTTTCGGATGGATCCACATCAATGTAGGAAATATTTATGGGCGTTTCTATTTTTTGAAGGTCCGTACCAAGATGGTGATTATAAATAACGAGCTGATTGCGATTGCCAAGGTAAAGGTTATCACCTTTTAAGCATACGGCTTTCATAGCTTCTATTGGTAACACATTTTGGAGGTTTCCCGAAAAGCTGTATATAGCGCATCCTCTTGTGCCAGAGAGAAGCATCTTTGAAGCATTAAGGATCTTTAAAGTTCTTAGATCCCCTATATCCGCGTCCTTGTAGCTAAAGGTGCTTTTAAAATCTACCGTTTGCAATGTTAAATCTGAATTTAGGTCTATGGTGTATATGCGTTCCCCTACAACACCAAAAGCTAAGATTCCATCCTTTATGTCTAGACCTACAGAAGGTCTAATACCTTCCTGGGAAAGCTTAAAGCTTCGCCATGTGTTTGGCTTTTTTGGGTCTTCCATGAAGTAAACAACCAAGTATGGAGGTGTCAAGAGTCCGAGAAATCGTTTGTTAAATACTACGTCTGAAATAACCTGAGCTGGTGGTCTTGATGGAAGTTTATGCAAGCGTCCCTTCCAATCGTAGAGTTGAATGACACCATGCCTTCTTCCAACCAGTATCCAATAACCATCGTCAGATACACCTATAGTCTCTATCCAAAACTCTTCTATACGCTCATCCAAGCTAGGCTCCATTTCTTGGAGTGGCCAGAGTATTAAATCTTTATCGCCTGCTTTGATGGTAAACTGAACAGATTGCTTTTCTTTTTTCCTAAAAGAAAGTAGCTTATCCCAGAATGCCATTATTTAATTATTATTTACAACAAAAAATATGGTTTATGAGCATTCTCATTTTTCACTTAGCTAAAACTCTCTCTATCTCTTCAAGAGAGGTAATACCTCTTCTAACTTTTAGGAGACCAGACTCGTATAGTGTTCTCATGCCACGTTTCCTCGCAAAGTCTCTAATATCTTCCGCTGTAGCACCTTTAACTATTAGTTTTCTCATATCCTCATCAATTTCTAGAATTTCATGGACAGCTGTCCTACCTTTGTAGCCCGTTCCTTTGCAAAAATCACACCCTTCAGGACTGTGAGTGTATATGGTTATATCTTCGTCCAGATTCTTTATTACACCTAGTCTAAGAAGTGCTTCTTTTGGTACATCGGCGGGTCTCTTACATTTGGGGCAGAGCTTCCTAAGTAACCTCTGTGCTACTATAAGTATCACTGAGGAACCCACCAAGAAGGGTTCTATTCCCATATCAACTAACCTCGTTATACTAGATGGAGCATCGTTTGTGTGCAAGGTAGAGAATACCAAGTGTCCTGTTAAAGCAGCTTTTATTCCAATTTCAGCGGTTTCTCTATCCCTTATCTCACCTATGAGGATTATATCTGGGTCTTGTCTTAGGAATGCTCTCAAGACGCTAGCAAATGTGAGACCTATATCCTCTCTGACATGGACCTGATTCAAACCTGGAATGGATACTTCTACTGGGTCCTCCGCAGTCATTATGTTGACGTCTGGACTGTTTCTCTCCATCAATGCAGAGTAGAGAGTTGTAGTTTTTCCGCTTCCTGTTGGTCCAGTAACCAAAACCATTCCCCATGGTGTCCATATGGCTCTTCTGAACTTTTCAAGGTCGTCAGGCTCAAAACCCAAATCATCCAACTTAACATTTAAATATTTTTCTGCCTCTTGAATCCTCATGACAATCTTTTCTCCATATACAGTTGGCACTGTGGAAAACCTTAGATCTACCTTTCGATTAGAAATTCTTATACGTATCCTTCCATCCTGGGGTAACCTCTTCTCCTCTATTTTTACATTGGACATTATTTTAAGTCTTGCTATCAAGGCATCCTTTATACGCGAGGGCAATTTGTGGTACACTTTTAAGATTCCATCTACTCTGTATCTAACCAAGACTTCCTTTTCTTGTGGTTCTATATGAATGTCTGAAGCCCCTAAATTTACGGCTTCAAATATAATACCGTTGGCTAGTTTTACTATAGGTGCCTCTCCACTTTCTCTTAGCGCTATATCTACGCTTATTTCGGAGTTTGTGGATTCTATTTCTACCTCTTCATCCAAGTTAATCTCTTCGAGAATTTTTTCTGTTTCTGGGTAGAGTTTATTAATAACTGCTTCTATAGTGCTCTTTGGGGCTGCATAGGCTAGTATCGTGTTTATCTTCGTTCTGAACCTTATTTCGTTTACGATTGATTGATCATAGGGGTTAAGCATAATCACTTCCAGCTTCCCATCGTCGTGATACTTAACAGGAGCTACGAAATTCTCTTTTATAAAGCTCTCTGGTAGTTTTCTTAGTATATTATCGGGAAGGGACACATCCTCTGGTCTACCTTTCCAAACCTTATTGGGCATAAAAGCAGAATAGAAATCTATTAATTTCTCTTCGCCTAAAAACCCAAGTCTTATGAGTGTGTTTATAATACTCTCATTCTTTTCTTTCTTTGTTAGTGCCTCTCTAGACTGCTCCTTGGTTATGTAACCAACTCTAACAAAAAGTTCTAAAAGCTTTACTTCATCCATAGCTCTCTCCTTCGGAAGGGAATATCCCTTCTTCGACTTCCCTTTTGTATTCTAACAAAGCCGATTTGAATAAGCTATATCCATCGGCGTATCTTTTGACGAACTTCGGTTTTTTATCCTGTGTTAGACCTACCAAATCGTGAAATACCAGAACTTGCCCGTCGCAATCTGGACCTGCCCCTATACCTATGGTTACGCTTTTTGAAGAGCTACTTATTTGACTGCAAATATCCCTCGGCACACTTTCCAAGACTATCATAAAGGCTCCAGCTTCTTCCAAAGCTTTATAGTCTTTGATGACTCTTTGTTTCTCCTCTTCCGCTTTTCCTACTACTCTAAAGCCTCCTAAGACGTTTACACTTTGTGGCGTCATACCTATGTGTCCAACAACTGGTATTCCAATGCTCACGAGTTTGTAAACCAGTTCCGCAATTTCTTCACCACCCTCGAGCTTTACTGCGTTGGCTCCTGTTTCTTTTATCACCTTTCCACAGTTCTCTATGGCTTTTTCTGTGCTAACTTGGTAGCTCATAAAAGGCATGTCTGCTATAACAAAGGCTCTAGTGCAGGCTTTCTTGACAATCTTGGTATGGTATATCATCTCATCCAAAGTGACGTGAAGAGTTGTGTCCATTCCCTGGAAGACCATACCTAAGGAGTCTCCCACCAAAACACAATCTATGCCCACTTCATCGCAAAGTTTGGCAGATATGTAGTCGTAAGTTGATACCATGGTTATTTTCTTCTTTTCTCTTTTCTTCTTCAAAAGAGTTCTTATATTAACCGCTTGTGTTTCCTTTTGTAGCATTGTTTAGCTCCGCTTCTACATCCTTTACTAAGTTCAGCAACTCCTTTGCGTTTGCCTTTATACCCTCTATATCTTCCATATCTCTCATCAACTTAACTAAGGTTATTAGGGTGTTCAATAACTCTTCCTTTCTCGGACCTTCTCCTACTCTTATTTGATAAGCAGCAGCTACTATGGGATTAAATATAGACTTAACTACCTTCTTTACAGAAGAACCGTCCTGAGTTTCTACTAGAGAATTCATCTGATCTGATACGGTGCGTATGAGGTTAAGACCTATTTCGAATTCTTTTGTCATTTGATACCTCCTCTATAGTATGGATGAGTTTTTCCACATTATCGTCTAGTGTCAAATTCACACAAGACATGAAGCTCCCTATGCTTACCCACCTTTTTAGTAGCATACCTTGGGTTACAAGGTTTCTAAAGGGCTCATCATACTTTACCAAGCCTAAATCATATAAAAATTTTTGGAAAAATCTTGCATACAGAAGGTGTAAAACAGCGTGTTCTATCCCACCTATGTAAGTGTCCACAGGCATCCAGTAGTTTACCTTTTCTTCTGAAAAGGGTAGTTTTTCGTTTTTTGGATCGCAAAAGCGCAGAAAGTACCAAGAGGAGTCAAAAAATGTGTCCATTGTGTCTGTTTCTCTTTTTGCATCGCTTCCACACTTTGGGCATTTAACATTCACAAATTCTGGGACACTCTCAAGTGGATTCCCATGCCCAGTTATGCTTACGTTGGAAGGAAGCAAAACAGGAAGGTCCTCTTCTGGGACAGGAACTATGCCACAGTTTGGGCAATGGATTATAGGTATTGGAGTTCCCCAGTATCTCTGTCTTGATATGTTCCAATCTCTGAGTTTGTAGCTTACCTTAAAGTCCCCAAAACCTTTATCCTTTAACCACTGGGTTATGGCTTTTTTTGCAATTTTGGAATCCATATTGTTAAAAGGTCCAGAGTTTATTAAGGTGCCATCACCTTCGTAAGCTAAGCTCCAATCGTGTTCCGAGTGAGGCTTTACTACCACTTTTATCGGAAGATTGTACTTTCTTGCAAATTCCATATCCCTTTGGTCATGAGCTGGCACAGCCATTATGGCACCTGTTCCATACTCATATAGCACGTAGTTTACCGTCCACACAGGAATCAGTTCGCCATTGGCTGGATTTTTTGCATACACGCCTAAGAATACGCCTTCTTTGTCCGCAAGGGTTCCTCTCTCACGTGTTGACATTGACTTTATCTTGGCTACAAACTCTGCCACAGTTTGGTAATTGTTTCCTTTTCTTGCAAGGTCCAAGGTCAGAGGATGCTCTGGAGCCAAAGCCAAGAAGGTAGCTCCGAAAACAGTATCTGGTCTGGTAGTAAAAACCTCTATGGGTGTATCATCTACATAAAACACTATGGTAGCGCCTTCTGACTTTCCTATCCAGTTTCTTTGCTGAGCAATGACTCTTTCTGGCCAGTGTCCTTCGAGTTTTTTTAGGTCCTCAAGTAGCCTTTCCGCATAAGCGGTTATGCGTATATACCAAGAAGGAACCTCCCTTCTGACTATCGGTGTAGAACATCTCCAGCACTTTCCGTCTATAACCTGTTCGTTAGCCAAAACTGTCTCGTCGTTAGGACACCAGTTAACTTCTGCAGTTTTTCTATAAACGAGCCCTTTTTCATACATCTTCAAAAATATCCATTGGTTAAACTTGTAGTACTCTGGATCGCATGTTGCTATCTCTCTGTCCCAATCGTAGGATAAACCTAGCAGTTTTAGTTGTTTTTTCATATAAGCTATGTTTTCGTATGTCCATTTAGCTGGATGCACGCCGTGCTTTATGGCGGC
>JBEPZA010000009.1:0-14787 GCA_041641075.1 Aquificaceae bacterium
AAGTTGTTAACACAGAAAATAGAGTTTTTCCTAAAGGATATTAACACTGTATACAAACAAATTGATTGTAAACTTCGTGAAGCTTTTAATGCTATCAAAGAAGGTGGTAAAGGTTACGTCCTATTAGTAGATGGGAAAGTACCCAAGGGTATAATTACAGAAAGAGACAAAGTGGATCTTTTATCAAGAAACGTGGATTTGGAAGACCTGGCTATAAACTACGCAACTAAGAGGCTCATACAATGTAAACCAAACAGGACTTTACACTACGCTATAGACCTAATGATAGAAAACAACATAAGGAGATTAATCATAGCGGATGGCAATGAAGCTTTAGGAGTGGTAACCTTAGAAGATATACTATTCAAACTTAGCATAGATACCCACGAAGAAAGTTTAAAAGTAGCCCATATTCTAGGTGAAGGAAGGCTAATTTATGTAGATCCTCAGACTAGCCTAAGGGAAGCTCTTGAGCTAATGAGGTATAATCGTATAAGTGCCTTACCTGTCTTGGAAAATTCAAAAGCTGTAGGAATAATAACCGAAAGGGATGTAGCGAACAAAATCGATTTGAATATTCTAGACATACAGGTAAGAGAATTTATGACAACTCCAGTAATATGTGTTAGCCGATGGGAAAAAATCTCCAAGTGTATAGAAATTATGAAAACCCAGGGCATAAGACATTTGATAGTGGTAGATGAAAATCAAACACCTATAGGAATAATAAACTACAGAGACGTGTTTAAGAGTCTTATTACAACTAAGTGGAACTTCAGGAAGTATAGTCCTTTTAAGAGAGTTCTCGATCTATTACCAGAGATATTCATAGAGGTAGTGGATAATCATCAAGAGCAAGTTGTGCTGTGGGCCAACAAAAGAGCTTGGGAAACCTTTGGTAACATCGTAGACAAAAGTATCACACAGATAATTCCAGAAAAGGATTGGGTTTGGATACATTACAAACTCACAAAGGAAGAATATATACAAGGATTTAGATTAAAAAAGAATGAGCATACATTAGAGCTCTCCGCCTCTTACATGAGTTCTGAAGAAAATGTATACAAAGGTAGGTACAGTATTTTTATCAGAGATGTGTCCAAAGAGGAAGAAGACATTAAAGGCATCGCTAAGGAATTAGACATCTACAAAAGGATAATAAACTCCACTGATGATTTGATAATCCTTTACTCAGCCTTGGACTACAAGATACACATGGCAAACCTTTCTGCACTAAAAAGATTAGGATACACAGAAGAAGAGATTAAGAACATGACTATTTTTGACATTCTACACTCCAACTACCATCAGTTAGTGATGAGTAACGTTGAAAAGATAATACGGCAAGATGTAAACGTTAGAGGGAGAAGAATTTATATAGATGCATACTCAAATTGGGTCTATGTGGACATAGTTGCAACAAAAGTAGAGCTCAGCAATGATACTTATATATTGGTTGTAGCTAGAGACGTAACAGAAAAAATAAAAATGGAAGAAGAACTACAGAAAAAAACTGAGGAACTTGAATTTTTACATAACTTCGTAATTAGTCTTAACAGATGCTCATCTGAGGGAGAGGCTTACAACATATTAGCAAAGGCGCTCCTTGAAAAAATAGGTATCCACAGGCTAGTGATTTACCAAATAAACCCATCTTTGAACGATATACAGAACTTAATAGTATACGGAAATCCTCAGTATCAGCAATGCATTGAAGATAACATACATGAATGCAAAGTGATTTTAGGTGGAAGGCCGTTAGTAGTGAACGATCAAATGTTCGGTTGCCCTTTGATGAAAACTCGGCAAGGGTCTTATGCATGTTTCAACTTAACTTCTTCTGGTAAGACAATAGCTATCTTGCACGTGTATGCCAAAGAGGAAAATTTCTTCAACGAAGAAAAGTATAGGTTCATAGAGAGTTTAGTTGATTCTTTCTCTCCCTTTTTATCTAACTTGAGATTAATCGAAATAAATAAGGAACTGTCCATAAGGGACCCTTTGACTAACCTCTATAACAGAAGATATTTGATGGAGTTTTTTCAGAAGGAATTAGAGAGATCAAAAAGGCTTGGTGATGAGTTAAGCATAATAATGATCGATATTGATAACTTTAAAAAAATAAACGACCTATACGGACATATGATTGGTGATGAAGCTCTTAAGCTTTTTGCTAAAGTAGTTCTAGAAAACATAAGAAGTATGGACATAGCTGGAAGGTATGGAGGGGAGGAATTCTTGATAATTCTACCTAATACCAACAAAGAAAACTCTATCTCTATAGCAGAAAGGCTCAGATCAGAACTAAAAAGGAAAAGTGTGCACCTTCCTTTTCTTCTAACCGCAAGCTTTGGCATAGCTACATTATTTGAGGATGGGGAGGATACAGATACACTTCTAAAGATTGCCGACGAGAGGTTATACAATGCCAAAAGGCAAGGAAAAGATAGAATAGTTTATTCATAAGAAATCATTAATAACTTATTAGTAAAATTAATAAAATTTACTTCAATAAGCCTTTATAATTAAAATCATAGAGATTTTTAAGGAGGTATAAATATGGCAACAATTACACCAGACAAAGTTCTTGATGCATCTGGATTAAATTGCCCACTGCCTGTATTGAAGACCAAAAAGGCTATAGAAGAGTTACAATCTGGGCAGATTCTTCAAGTTATAACAACAGATCCTGGTGCAAAGGCAGATATACCAGCTTTTTGCAACAGAACTGGGCACCAGCTCGTGGAAACTGTCGAAGAAGGGGGGAAGATCATATTCTTCTTGAGAAAGAAGTAACACGGAGGGAGAGATTATGGAACGTTTAGCAATAATAGCCTCGAAAGGCACACTTGATATGGCTTACCCCCCGCTTATACTTGCTTCCACTGCGGCATCCTTGGGAGTTGAGTGTGCCGTGTTTTTTACATTTTACGGACTAAACATAGTCCACAAGAAAAAAATGCACGAACTGAAAATAGCACCTATTGCAAATCCCGCCATGCCTATGGCGTTTCCGCCATCTATGCAAAACACTGTCACAAACGCTATATCTTCCGTATTCCCAGGACCACCACAAATCATGGGTGTTATCCCAGGTATGACTGATTTGATGACCTTTATGATGAAAAAGAGCATTAAGGAGCATGGAGTAGCCAGTATTCCCGAGCTTTTGGAGCTCTGTAAAGAAGCGGATGTTAAGCTAATCCCATGTCAGATGACCATGGAACTTTTTGGCTATAAGCGTGAGGACTTGGTTGAGTTTTTAGATCCACCAGGTGGTGCTGCAACCTTTTTCAACTACGTCCTTGAAGCAGATAAACCAATGATAATATTTGTATAAGGAGGCATGCGATGGCAGCACAAGGTTACGAAAAGCTCATTTTCTACATTTTGACGGTTCCCTTCTTCGAAAGAGCGGAGCCAGCTACAGGCGAGCTTATAAATCCACAGGCGGGAGCGCCATTCTTTTTGGCCACAGCTGCTACCACAATGGACTACGAAGTAGAAATGGTAATAACATCGGAAGCTGGATTTTTACTTATGAAGGATAACGCCAAAAAGGTTAAGGTTAGACCTGGTGTAGAACAAACGGTTTACGACTTTATAAAGATGGCAAAAGAGGCAGGGGTAAAGATATACCTGTGTGTGCCTTCCCTCGATCTTACTGAAATATACAAAAAAGAGGACGTTAACCCAGAACTTTGCGATGGGATAATAGGTGGTGCGGCATTCTTAGATAAACTAATGAGCGGTGAATATGCAGTTATCACTCTATAAGTTTAATATAAGCTTATTCTTATATTCGTATAAGCAAAATTTATTAACTTTTTTTGAAAAAAGTCATACATTTATAGAAGTATTCAGACCTAAAGGAGGTTTGTCATGGACGGACACATATACGGTTACAACTTACCGATTTCTGAAAAAACCAAGGCTGTTCCTTGGGAAGAGAAGGTAAGGATTGTCGAAGAAGTCAAGTCCGACTTTCGTTTCAAAGAATACATCTTCGGATGCCTGAACTGTGGAGTATGCACCGCATCTTGTCCATCCAACAGATTCTTCGACTACTCCCCAAGGGAAATCGTTCAGAGGTTCCTAGAGGAGGATGTGGAAGTCCTTTATGACATGATGCACGAATACATTTGGGCATGCTCTCAATGCTTTACGTGTTGGATTAGGTGTCCATTTGTCAACAACCCAGGTGGTCTTGTAGCCATAATGAGAGAAGTTGCGGTAAGAAACGCTTTTGAGGCTACCAAGGATCTCTTGAAACCTTACGGTCGTGTCCTTCTCAAAGTTATGACCACAGGTAACCAGCTTTCTGCGGACATGCTACAGCCTGACTTCTTCCCAGACTGGGGACCCAAAATGGCTGACAACATGGAAAACCTTAGAGCCAAGAGACTGGCTATACCTTTCGACGTAGGTAAATCTGTCAAAACCGCATGGGAAGTATCTTTGGAAACTGCTATAGAAATGTACACCATATGGAGAGAGACAGGTATATTCGAAATGCTCGAAAAACTCGACCCCAATCTATACAACGTAATAATGGACATTGTAGAAGAAAACGAAGAGCGTTACGAGGACTTGTATGGTGAAGAGTAAGTTTATTAAAGGGTTTGATGCCCAAAAAAATTAAGGAGGTGTAACATGGCACACGGACACCACAAAAGAGAAGGCAGCATCCTTCAATACCCAGAGGTTCCACCCTTCCCAACCAAGGAACCTATGGGAACAGCTCACTATGACCATATCTTTGAGATAATGGAAGAGCTAGAAGCCAAGGGAGAGATCCTTATCCATAGGATCACCCCAGAGCACCAACCTGTCCAAGTATACACAAGGACCGGTAGAATAAAGACCATCCCAACCAACAAACTCTGGCACCACAAGTCCTGTGGTCAATGTGGAAACATTCCAGGTTACCCAGCATCCGTATTCTGGTTTATGAACAAATTTGGCTTGGATTATCTCAACGAGCCACACCAAACATCATGCACAGCTTGGAATTACCACGGTTCCGGAACATCCAACCCAGTAGCCTTGGCAGCTGTGTGGCTCAGAAACATGCATCAAGCATGGAAGACAGGTTACTATCCACTCATTCACTGCGGAACATCCTTTGGTTCCTACAAGGAGACTCGTGAGCAGTTAATACTCAACAAAGAGCTTCGTGACGCCGTAAAGCCAATACTGAAAAAACTTGGAAGACTGACCGAAGACGGAAGAATCGTTATACCACAAGAAGTAGTTCACTACTCCGAGTGGGTCCACGCTATGAGATACAGGATTAAGGAGCTATACGAGACAGAAGGCAAAGCAAAAGGAATAGATGTATCCAACGTAAGAGTAGCCATACACAACGCGTGCCACACATGGAAGATGATAGCGGATGACTATCCATACGACCCTGAAGTATACAACGGACAGAGACCAGCTGCTTCCACAGCTGTTATGAAAGCACTCGGAGCACAAGTAGTTGATTACTCCACATGGTACGACTGCTGTGGATTTGGTTTCAGACATATCTTGACAGAAAGAGAGTTCACAAGATCTATGGCAATCCAAAGAAAACTCAAAGTCATATACGAAGAAGTAAAGGCGGATGTGATAATAACTCACGATACAGGATGCACAACCACTTTCGAAAAGAACCAGTGGATCGGAAAGGCTCACGGTATGTATTACCCAGTAGCAGTTATGTCTGATGTAATGTTTGCCGCTTTAGCATGCGGTGCACATCCATTCAAGATAGTCCAGCTATACTGGAACTGCTCTTCTTACGAGCCACTTCTCGAAAAGATGGGCATCACCAACTGGAGAGAACTCAAGAAAGAGTGGGAAGACACCGTCAAATACATATCCGAACTTGAAAAAGCTGGTAAATACGATGAATTGATGGCTTTCTTCAAAGAGTATGACCTATACGAACCATACAGCAAAACATCCACAGGCAAACCCAAGGCATCTGCAACAGCCGCAATGCCTTTATTTAAGTCCTAAGATTTCTTGGGGCTCTCGCCCCTTTTATATATCTCAAGGAGGTTAGCTATGGCGAAAGGCGTATTAGTAATAGGTGGCGGACCCGCAGGTTTGAGCGCCGCTAGAGCTTTAGGTAGGCTCGGAGTTGAAACCATACTCGTAGAGAAGACCAACACATTGGGTGGCAACCCCATCCAAAACCACTATTATACCTTGATACCAAGAAAACTAAAACCCTCACAAGTCATAGGTCCTTACATAAAGGACGTAGAAAGTAATCCAAACATAAAGGTAAAGCTCAACACCGAGCTTGAAGCATGCGAAGGCGAACCTGGAAGCTACAGAGTTAGACTCTCTAATGGAGAGACCCACGAAGTAGGCGCTATAGTAGTAGCTACAGGTTTTGAACACTTTGACCCAAGGAGAAAAGGTGAATTAGGATACGGTATATTCCCAGATGTTATCACCAACTTAGAGCTAGAAAGAATGTTCTCTCAAGAAGGAAAGCTCTACAGACCTTCTAACGGGCAGTTACCCAAGAGAGTAGCTTTTGTATTTTGTGTAGGTTCAAGGGATAGACAGCTTGGTGTAACAAACGTCCACTGCTGTAGGTATGGATGCGCTCTATCCGGTCTCCAAGGATCAGAAATAAGAGAACATTACCCTGATGTAGATGTATTTTGCTACTACATGGACGTAAGAACTTACGGAACTTGGGAGTATCCTTTCTACTGGGCACCTCAAGAAAAGTATGGAGTAAGATACGTAAGAGGTAGAATAGCCGAAATAACCTACAGTCCAGCTGATGGAAGATTAAGGGTAAAGCACGAGGATACCATAGTCCAGAGACCTTCAGAAGTGCCCATGGATTTAGTTGTGTTAGTTTTGGGAATGGAGCCTTCCGCTGGAACCAAAAAGGTAGCCAAGATACTAGGTCTTGCACAAGACCCAGATAGCCAATTCCTAATACCTTCTGAGGAGTCCGGATCCAACATAATAAGCAACAAACCGGGTATCTTTATAGCTGGTGCTTGCAAAGGTCCCATAGACATAGAGTCTTCCTTCTCCGAAGGGGAAGCAGCAGCAGCAGAAGCAGCAGCTTTCTTGGGCGCTAAGGTAACGGTATGACTCAGAGAAAAGTAACTACGCTCGATGACTTTTTAGTTAGAGATTACCTAATTAAGATACTGGGAGAAGGCGAGGAGTCCATTCAAGAATTCTACAAGGATCTCCTTGCCAAATCCCTTCTCTTTCAAGAGAAGTTTGCCAAGGAGAAACTTGCATCCATCACCAAGGAAGAAATGCTCCAGATACTGGAGAAGATGTATCCAACGCGTAGAAGAAAGGAAAAAATTTTGGAAGAGACTGGATTAGATAAACTCAAAAGATCCATAAGCGACCTTCTGTACGGCAAAGCTAAAACTTGGGAAGAAAGAACGGAAAAGTTTGTGAGAGAAGTAAGAGGCTTGGATAAGAAGTTTGCTAGGGACATGGCATCAGAGATACTTCACTTTACTTTTCCCGACAAATACGTGCTTTGGACTAGCTGGATATGGGACCCCGAATCCGAAAGTGGAGCTGTAGTCTTTCTAAAAGAGGAACCACCCAAAAGACATATGTATGGCGAGACCTATGAGGATTTTGAGCAAATTTACAAACAAGTCCAGGAAAAGCTCATAGACTTTGGCATAAGAGTCAAGGGATACCTGTTCGTAGACATCTTTTTGGCTATGATATACGCCACATACGTGGATTATATGAGCCTTTCTACCATGCACAGTGCGAAGGGATTTTTCCCCCCAGCTAGCTCCATAGCAAGACGTCTCCTTGGCATATTAAGAAACGAAGATCTTTTGGAGGTGTAAACCATGGCTATACACGAAAGAAGCTTAGTAGAGCCTGAGAGAATTTTAAGAAAAGAAAGGCTCGTAGTAGACGGTATAGACGTTTCTGGGGACTGGAACCTAATAATACTACCAAGGGTTATAAACGATTACGACCTTGATTTTGCAAAAGAGATAATAAACTCTCCCGACGGTAAAACCATAACTCAGTGCTACCAGTGTTCCTACTGCACAGCGTCCTGTCCAGTCCACAACTACTGGGACGAAAGATACAATCCAAGACACTTTATATACCTTGCCAGACTTGGTATGATAGACGAGCTCCAAAAGCGTGCGGATGTGATGTGGAGATGTGTTTCTTGCCACAAGTGCACCCACAGATGTCCTAAAGGAGTATTAGTTGAAGAGGTCCTAAAAGCCATCCTCAGAACAATGGCAAAGAAAGGATACATAGACGAGTATCCATCCAAGAAGTTTGATAAGTTCTTCACAGAGCAAGTTCTGGAATACGGTAGAGTAGAGGATGGAGAGTTACTGTTTGGATGGATAGAAAAGCAAGGTTACAACGTCTTCAAAGACCCAGTTCTCAAAAAACCTATACCTTTCTTAGGAGAAGTTCCAGAGTGGCTAAAACAACTCACACTCAAGCCAATAAAGTCTATGAACATAAGCTTTTTAGTGCTTAACGCAAAAAATATGCTCTTCCATCCAAAAACTAAGAACTGGAACAAGTTTAAAAATGTTTTAAGGAAAGTAATGGAAGAAGAAGGAGCACTTTCCCATTAAGGAGGTATAAAATGGGTGTAATAGGTAAAAGAGTAGCATATTATCCTGGCTGCTCCTTGGAAGGTGCAGCTAGATCATACGATGTATCAACTAGAATAGTTGCAAAAGAGCTTGGACTAGAGCTCGATTATCTGGAAGACTACAACTGCTGCGGTGCCATGGAATCCAAAAACGTCACCTTTATGGGCACCATGCTTCTCAATGCTCGCAACATGTCCCTAGCTAGAAAGCAAGGTCACGATGTAATAGTAGCACCATGTAATGGATGCTCTTTCTCTCTTCAGAGAGCTGAGTACTTTTTAGAAACGGATAAAGCCGTTGCGGAAAAAGTGAACGCTCTACTGAAAGAAGGTGGAGTAGACCCTCTCGATACCATCCCCCACACATACCACATACTTGAATGGTTCTACCACGAAGCGGGTCCTCAGAAAGTAAGAGAAAAAACAAAGAGACCTCTCAAGGGACTAAAGGTTGCCAATTACTATGGCTGTCTGTACACAAGACCTCACTTCTACGCTAGAACATACTCACACGCAGGTGGCCAAGATGAAGAGGCAAGACCAAGAAGAAGAGAGACAGCGGATGATGATGAGCGTCCACACTTTATGAATGACCTTCTGGAAGCCGCTGGAGCTACGAGTGTAGACTTTGAACCCATGCATACACAATGTTGCGGTGGACCACACTCACTGTCAGACGAACTTGTATCTGAGAAGTTCGTGATGATGATACTTCAAACTGCCAAAAGAAACGGAGCGGATATAATAGCCACAGAATGTCCTCTTTGCCACGCATCCCTGGAAATGTACAGGCACAGACTCATGATGAAAGGAGTTCCTGATGTGGATGTCCCTGCAGCTTACTTCACACAGCTTTTAGGCTTGGCTTTCGGATACTCTGTAAATGATGTTAAGCTAAAAGATAACTTATCTGATCCAATTCCAGTGCTTAAGAGGTTAGGCTTAGTATAAAGGAGGTTCAGATGGGCTTAGGCGGTGGAGGCGCCCAGACCAACGAATGGGAATACAATGGATGCGTGATTCCGTTGGATTTTTACTACGATATCGAGACACAAACTTGGTTAAAGATTAACGAAGATGGTACTGTAACAATGGGCTTAACAGATGTAGGTCAAGTGAGGTCTGGGCGTTTACTCCATGCCCGCATAAAGGATGTAGGTAAGTTTATAAAGAAAGGCAAACCAGTAGCTTCCCTAGAGAGTGGGAAATGGGCTGGACCTATAAATGCGCTAGTAGAGGGCCAAGTGGTAGCAAGAAACGAGAAAGTTCTTGAGCAACCGGATATAATAAACTATGACCCTTACGGTGAAGGATGGATAGTGAAAATGAAACCAGTTGATCTAGAGAGAGATATAAAGGACTTACTGTATGGACCCCAAGCTATAGATAAAATGAAAGAGTATATAGATGAATGGGATATAATCTGTATGAGGTGTACGTGAATGGCTGCCAAGGATAAGCACGTTATACTCTTGGTTTCTCAGTGGTGTGCTACCTGTCCCGACGCAGATATGCTATGGCAGAAACTACAAAAAGAGTATGGCTTTAAATACGAGGTATTGGATGTGGCTCAGCCAGAAGGTAGAGCGTGGGCAAAAAAACTAGTAGTCAGAGCTGTTCCATCGACCATAATAGATGGGAAGCTAACATTTGTTGGCGTGCCGGAAGAAGCAGAGGCAAGAAAGGCAATAGAATCATGAGTGAGAAAAAAGTAATAATACTAATGACAAGCGGTCCGAAAACACCTTGGCGATGTGCGTCGCCTTTTTATATAGCTGCTCTAATGGCCGCAAATGAAAGCGAAGTGGAAGTATTTTTCAACATGGATGGCACAAACTTACTGAAAAAAGGCATAGCTGAGCGCATAATACCTGGAGAGCCAAACTGTTTGAGTAGGAACGGTAAAAAGCTAAAAACTGTGTACGACTTCATGAAGGATGCCAAACAAGCTGGAGTAAAATTCTTATCGTGTAAACAGGCTGTAGATTCCTTGGGTCTAACAGAAGAGGATTTAATACCAGAATTGGACCAAATAGTTCCAGCCAGTGAATTTGCTTTGAGAACTTTAGAAGCAGATAAAGTGCTAATCTTTTAAATTCTATAGATGGGAGGTGTAATATGGCAGTAGTCAATGGGTGCAATATACCCGAGGACCTTCTCTATGATGTGGATGCCGAGGCCAACGCTTTCACATGGGCCAAAGATAACGGGGACGGAACTTACACCATAGGACTTACGTCCGTAGCGGCGGCTATGGCTGGAAGGCTCGTAGCCTACACACCTAAAAAAGTAGGTAAGGTCATAGAAAGGCGCAAGAGTGTAGCCACAATCGAAAGTGGAAAATGGGTAGGTCCAGTCCCAACTCCTTTAACGGGAGAAGTAGTGGAGATAAACGAAGCTCTCAAAGGTAACCCAGCTTTGGCAAACGATGACCCATACGGTCAAGGTTGGATAGCCAAAATAAAGCCAACAAACCCAGATGAAATAAATCTACTTCTGAAGGGTCAAGCTGCCGTAGATGCTCTCGCAAAAGTAGCAAACGAAAAGGGAATAAAGTGCGGTTAATTAATTTCAGGGAGGGTTTGCCCTCCCTCTTAGAAGATTTAGAGGTAGATCTGAGGTTCTTAGAGTACCTGCATGAAGGTTTCTTGATAAGAGAATCTAATTTTGGAAACCAGGTTTACTTCCATAGTCCTGGATTTAAGCACTACGAGGTGGAGGACTTTTCTATAAAGACTGGTCCTAAGTTTGTTGATATTTCCATCACGGGTAGGAACTGTGAACTAATGTGTGACCACTGTGCTTCCAAAATCCTTTGGCACATGATTCCTGCAACTACACCACAAGAGCTAAAGAACGTTGCAAAAGAGCTCAAAAGTAAGGGCATTGAAGGCGTTCTCATATCCGGTGGCTCTGACAAAGATGGACGTGTGCCTTTGGACGAATTCATACCTGTTATGAAGTATATCAAGCAAGAACTTGGAATGATCCTTACCTGTCACGTAGGTTTGGTGGACGAAGAACAAGCAAAGAACCTAAAAGAAGCACATGTGGATGCTGTATTACTGGACATAATAGGAGATGACGAAACCATAGCCCAAGTCTACAAAATGCCTCACAAAAGCGCAAAGGATTACGAAGAATCTTTAAGATTACTAAAGGAGTATGGCCACAACATAGTCCCACACATAATAATAGGTCTCCATTATGGAAAGATAAAGGGTGAGTATCAGGCTATAAAGATGATAAGTAAGTATGATCCTTCTGCATTGGTGTTGGTAGTGGTGATGCCATACTTTGGTAAAGCTAAGTTTCAGCTTCTTCCGCCACCAACCGCAGAGGAAACAGCTAAGGTAATCCTTGAGGCAAGAAAACAAATCCCAAACAAGCCCGTGGTCATAGGCTGTGCAAGACCCGCTGGTCCAGAAAGAGTAAAACTTGATCTGTATGCTCTTCATGCGGGCGTTAATGGCATAACCTTCCCAGCTGAAGGAATCGTGTCTTATGCAAAGGAGTTAGGATTAAGCCCCATAGTATCACCAAATTGCTGTTCAACAGTATTTATGCCCATATGAAAAAGGTGGTCATGCTCGCTACGACCAATAAAGGAAAGATTAAAGAAATATCGCGCATGCTAAGTCAGTATAACATAGAAATTTTGATCCCCGATAGAAATTTGGAAGTCCAGGAAGGTTCTTGCTCCTTTCTGGAAAACGCTTACGAGAAGGCAAGAGCTTACTATGAAGTCTACAGTGTGCCTACATTAGCGGACGATTCGGGCTTGGTTATCCCATCCTTAGATAACTTCCCAGGCGTATTTTCTAGCAGGTTTTACAATCACCCTTTTGGTGGTATAGAAGAGCTAAGAGGTTCACAGGACGAAACAAATATAAAAAAAGTCTTGAGATTACTAAAAAACAAGGAAGACAGAAGAGCATACTTTATATGCTATGTAGTGCTCTACACTGCAAGCGGTGGATTCTTTGCAGAAGGGAAAGTCGAAGGTGTTATATCAAATGAGCCTAGAGGAACTAACGGTTTCGGATACGATCCCATATTTTTACCCAATGGATACGACCGAAGTATGGCAGAACTTACACCACAAGAAAAGGATAAAATATCACATAGAGGTAAAGCCATAGTGAGACTTCTAGAGGTGATGGGATGGACATAGATAGGATTCTAGAGTTGAAAGAAAAAGCAAAAGAGGAAAAAGCGAGGGAACTCAGTAACGTAGACTACACTATACGCATGCTATTAATAGATATTCAGAGAGTGAAAACCCAAATAGAAGAGCTCAACAATGAATTGAAAGTTAAGTTTTCCTACGAAGTTTTAGTAAGGCAAAGGGCTTTACTCTCTATATTGAAAGACAATGAAAAAAAATTAAATGATTTGCAAATACTGAGGGAGATAAAAGCCCAAGAGCTCAAGGAAATATACACCGAAATTAAGGCCCTAGAGAGATTAAAGGCGAGCACAGAATACAGCAACAGAAAGAAGCAAACACAACTGGATCAGATAAATTTAGGGTTTTTAAGCACTCTTAAAAAGAGTGCTATGTTGATAGGAATAATTTTTCCGCTAATTTCCTTTTCTGAAAGTGCACTATCTAAGAAGATAAAGCAAGAACAAAGAAGCAAAGCTGAAAGCGATATGCAAATTATATCAAAGGAATTGGAACTAAAACTTAAGAGGTTAGAGGAAGAGAAGAAGGTTTTAGAGGAAGAGAGAAGGAAATTGGAAGAACTACGAAGACAAAAAGAGGAAGCTCAAATTAAACCTACGGAGCAGAAAGAAATAGAAAAGTGGATAGCTATAATAAATAGGACCTCTCCTGATGAAGCTGGCGCCATGATGAATGAGCTAGATCCCAACTTAGCAGCTCAAATACTATTGAGATTAAAAGAGCGTCAGGCCGCACAAATTTTGGAAGCTATGAATCCTAAAAAATCTGCTGAAGTTTCTAAAATCATCATGAGTAGTAAAACATCAAAAGGAGGAAAACCATGAACAAAGCGGTTTTGGAACAACTTACCGTCCAAAAAGAAAGTCCCGATTACTTACAGATAAGCATGGCCGCAGCTATGACGTTAGGACTAGTGCCAGGACAGTTCTATAGAAACACAAAGCTTAGCTGTATAAACACTTTGCTAACTTATCCTTCCGGTTGCCATGCTACGTGTGCCTACTGTGGGCTCCAAAAGGCTAGGGAAATGGAGTACTCCAAGAAGAACTTCATAAGGGTAGAGTGGCCCACGGTACACATAGACGAAATTATAAACAGATCCTTGCAGGTAGGACACGTAGAAAGACTTTGCATAGCTCAAATAACACATCCCCGTGCCATAAGAGACACGAAGGTGGTACTGGAAAAAGTTCTAAGAAGTCTTGGGGATAAGATTTTCGTATCCTTGTTAATCAACGCTACGGGAACAAACTACGAGGATATCTTAGATTATAAAAAGCTTGGAGCGGATACGGTAACCGTAGCCATAGACTGTGCCACACCTGAAGTTTTCGAAAAACTCCGTGGAAGACCAATGAACAGCCCACACAAATGGGAAACCTTCTGGAAAGTTCTCGAGTGGTCCGCCGAAGTTATGGGAGATGGTTACGCAGGATGCCACTTGGTAGTAGGATTGGGAGAAACGGAACAGGAGATGATAGAAACTATTCAAAAAGTGAGAGATTTAGGTGCCCGCACGCATCTCTTTTCCTTCTGGCCAGAGGAAGGTTCCATGATGGAAAAAGAAAAGCCATGTCCAGCTCCACAATACAGAAGAGTTCAATTTGCCCGCTACCTGATAGACAACAAAATTGCTCGTTACGAGGATATGAAGTTTAACGAGAAAGGACAGGTTATAGACTTTGGCATAGACAAAGATACCTTCCAAGAAATATTCTGGAGCGGTAGACCTTTTATGACTTCAGGATGTAGAGGGAAAACTACAGAAGTTGCATGCAACAGACCCTTTGGAGACAGCTCAGTGAGCGATATCAAGAGCTATCCATTTAAGCCCGAAAAGTCCGATCTACAGAGAATTTACAAACAGCTCTTTGACTACGAAATGACCACCAACTACCCAGATGTCCTAAATCCAAGCGTATTTAGGTACCAATAAACTTTGGGAGCGTGTGCTCCCTTTTTT
>JBEPZA010000010.1:0-13736 GCA_041641075.1 Aquificaceae bacterium
ACATGAGTATGTGCCACCTTCTATTTATGTTGGTGGTATTAGATACCATGGAGATGCTCTTTTGGTTTCTCTGTTTTATAACACGGGTCATATCTGAGCTATTGCATATAAACAAAGGGAAATTTTTGAAGAAGCTCTAGTGCTTGCCAAGACTGAGGGCATCATACCTGTCCTAAAATCCGCACACGCGGTTAGAAAAGCCATTGATGTAGCCATGGGGTGTAAAAAACAGGTCAAGAAAAAGTTACTTTATTTAATCTATATGGGCACGGTTATTTTGATTTGGCAGAATACGACATGTACTTAAAAATTAGCTTGCTGATACTTGAGTTATAATATTTAATAAATGTATTATCTTCTTCCATCCAGTTTGAAGCAATCTAAGCTTAAACTGAGATTTGAGAATGAAGACGAGCAGAGTGTAAGTTTTGATGAGTTTGAGCCTATAAGAAAAACGTTGATTAAATGTGCATTTTTGGATAAATCAGCGCATTTGCTTCCTGTATGGAGACGCTTTAAAGGTCCCTTCTGGGATTCCCTCGAATTTTGGGTTTTACCACCAGTTGTTCAAAAGAGAATAGAGAAGCATTCTCTCGTTCTTTCCCCACTTTACGGGTTTTTGTCCATATCTAACTTAATACCTTTATACAAATTAAAGTGGGAAAGCCTTTGCTATGAAAAAAAGGTGAAAGAATTATGGAGACCCGTACTGAAGGAAAAGAGTAGAGAAATATTTAGAGACAAAGTTATATTTAATTTTCTTGGCAATGAGAGCCGATTACTAGATTTTTCAACTACAAGAAAGACTGTAGAGTTTGAGTTCTACAGAAAGGACAAAAAGGTAAAGTCTAATGCCAGGCATAAGGCTTACGTATTAAGATACATTGCAGAAAGAGACTTGGATATTTCCCAATTGGATAAGATAAATTTTTACGACTATAAAGTTGAAAGCATCTTAGAAGAGAAAAACACGATAAAAGTTACTATGAAGAGCGAGGGTAGGTATATATGATTTCTGTGGTCATTCCTGCCTACAATGAGGAAGAGAACATTCCCATACTATACGAAAAGCTCAAAAGCGTTTTGGACAAGCTGAGCGAAGATTACGAAATAATTATCGTGGATGACGGATCTGCCGATGGTACTTACCAAGTTCTAAAGAGCTTAAGCTCAAAAGACGATAAGTTAAAAGTAATTAAGTTTAAGAGAAACTTTGGTCAAACAGCTGCTATGTATGCGGGATTTCAACACGCAAAAGGCGATGTAATAATTACACTGGATGCTGACCTTCAAAATGATCCAGAGGATATACCCCTTCTTCTCCAAAAACTAAAGGAAGGATACGATGTAGTAAGTGGTTGGAGAAAAGATAGAAAAGATCCGTTCTTTTCAAGAAAACTCCCGTCTATGATAGCCAATTGGATAATAGCGCGCGTCACTGGTGTGCACATACACGATTACGGCTGTACACTAAAGGCTTACAAAAGGGATATAGCTCAAAAACTAGAATTGTATGGTGACATGCATCGCTTCTTACCAGCTCTTACGAAGCAACACGGCGCAAAAGTTACGGAAGTAATTGTGAAACATCACCCAAGATTATACGGAAAATCCAAGTACGGTATAGGTAGGACGCTTAGGGTAATGCTTGATATTCTGCTCGTTAAGTTTCTAAATGAGTATATGAACAAACCTATGTACATTTTTGGATCTTTGGGCTTTACTCTGTTAGCCATAGGTTCAGTAGCTCTTTTTTACTTGGTCTTTATAAAACTATTTCTGCAAGAAAGTATAGGTAGAAGACCGCTTCTCATTCTCAGTGTTTTGTCCATACTTGCTGGTATTCAACTCATTTCCACCGGTATCCTAGCAGAGCTCATAATAAGGATTTACTATAGAATAAAGGACGATAAACCTTACGTCATAGAAGAAACACTAAATCTTTAAGAGCTTCCCTTTTGGCTTTTAGTGATAAAATTAATAGTAGAGGTGACGGTATGTTTGAGAACTTCGAAGAAATAACGGATAAGGATTTTTATGAAAAAGCGATGGCAGGGGAAAAACCTGCCGTTGTGTTTCTCACCTATCCAGACAATCCACAAAATGAGGCTTTTTATAAGAGCTTAGAGAGATACATAAGGCTTTACAAAGATAAAATAAACTTCTATTACCTAAATGTATCCACAAATACATCAGCTGAGGATTTGGGGGTATTCAACTTTCCTACGATACTATACTTTAGAGATACCATGGAGTTAGAAAGGCACGACTATCCGCCTTCTTCTGAAGATGTAGAGAGGGCCATAAAAAGGTTACTTAGGTTATGAAACGTTTGTGGGCACCTTGGCGCAAAAATTATGTAGAAAATGTAGATAACCAAAAGAATTGTTTTTTGTGTGAAGCAGCTTCCCAGAAAGAAGATAGTCTAAGGGATTACTTAGTTTTGTACAAGGGTAAGCTTTCTTTTGTAATATTCAACAAATACCCTTACAATGCGGGACACCTTATGGTAGCACCTATAGCCCACATAGGTAATTTCTTAGAAACGGACGAAGAAACAGCTCTGGAAATACACAAGCTAACAAAGGTTTGTATTTTGGCGCTCAAAGAAACAATAAAGCCACAAGGATTTAACATCGGATACAACTTGGGAAGAGCTGCAGGTGCTGGACTAGAAACACACATACACTTGCACATAGTCCCAAGATGGAACGGTGATACAAACTTCATGCCTACCGTTGGGAACGTGAAGGTAATTTCCCAGGATCTTTATGAGCTCTACGATAGGATAAAGCCCGTATTTTACGACATATTAGATGCTTTTAAAGGTTAACAAATTAAACCTTTACTATGGAAGTAAGCACATCCTCAAGGATATAAGCTTTACACTATCCGAAGGTGAGATTCTTTGTATAGTTGGTGAATCGGGATCGGGAAAAACATCTATACTGTATTCCATACTTGGTCTTTTACCAAGAAAAGCAAAGGTGGAAGGAGAAATATTATTCAAGGGTAAGAACTTAATGGATAAAAAATTAATAAAAAACCTGCGCGGTAGGGAAATATCCATGGTTTTTCAAGAACCTTCTCTATACTTAGATCCACTTTTCAAAATAGGAAACCAAGTCAAAGAAACATACGAAATTCATTTTGATAAGAAAGATGCGAAAATAAAAGCTTTAGAAAGTTTAAGAAATGCGGGAATAACGGATGCTGAAAGAGTCTATAATGCTTATCCTCATCAGTTATCGGGAGGTTTAAAGCAGAGAGCTTGTATAGCTATAGCGACGGTTTGTAACCCATCTCTCATTCTTGCGGATGAGCCAACAACAGCACTAGATGTATCTGTTCAGAGCAAAGTACTTAAGCTATTTCTACGAATGAAGGAAGAGGGGAAAAGTGTCGTGCTCGTTACTCACGATTTCGGTGTTGTTGCAGAAATAGCCGATAGAGTAATAGTCTTAAAAGATGGCAAGATAGTCGAAGAAGGAGACGTTTTTACTATATTCGACTCCCCTAGAAATAAATACACCATAGAACTTCTAAAAAGTATTTAATATTTCTCTTAATTCAAAAACCGATTTTGGCAATATGGGAACATAACCGGACTTAATCTCCTCTACTTTGTAATCCCCACCGTAATAGTTCTTGTTTGCCTCTTTATCTATCTTTATAACTGTACCACTTAATGAGATACCTGCATACAGTCCTTTTGCTCTAGAATAAGAATAAACCTCTGCATCTAAAGCTGGATCAGTTCCGGCACCAGCAGATCTCCCCACTGGTCCAGCGGCGACGGATACATCAGCACCAAGCGTAAACCTACCTTTCAAGAAGCCTTCTACACTTCTTCTAGTTCTAAAGACTAATATCAGATCGATGGATTGAGCACCTATCTGCCAACCTAGACTACCACCACCAACTGAAACAAAAACTGGATAAGACCATCCTTTGTCCTGCCTGATTAGCATAATACCCCTTCCAAAACTTCCTCCAGCTATAAAACCGACCTTTATATAGCCTGGCACTATGACTAAACCATACGCGCTTTTTATGACCTTCGGTGGAATACCTTGTTCTGGTATGTTTTTAAAGTCTTTGATTATCTCTATCGCATCCCTTACTATTTCTTCCTCTCTGCTAACCTCTTGAGCTCCAAGAATTGACAGTGGAATGCTCACCAAAAGCATCACTATCAGAATCAACTGCATGATTGTTATAGTATAATTTAAGAACTTATGGTAGTTACCCGTTTTGCACCCAGTCCTACGGGATATCTGCATCTTGGTAATGCAAGAACAGCCATATTTAGTTACTTATTTGCAAGGCACTACAAAGGTAAATTTATACTTCGTGTGGAAGATACAGATTTGGAAAGATCTACAAAAGAGTATGAAAAACTACTAGTAGACGACCTTATATGGTTAGGCTTGGAATGGGATGAGTTTTATAGGCAATCTGATAGGTTCGATATATACAGGGAGTATGCGCAAAAGCTTGTAAAACTTGGTCACGCCTACGAATGCTTTTGCACTCCAGAAGAACTAGAGGAAGAAAGGGAAAGAGCAAGGGCAAAAGGAATACCCTACAGGTATTCGGGTAAGTGTAGAGCCTTAACAAAAGAGGAAGTTGAAGCCTTCAAAAAGGAAGGTAAACCCTATACCCTAAGGTTTAGGGTGCCTGACGGAGAAACCATAGTGTTCGAAGACCTTATAAAAGGACACATAGCAATTAATGTGGATGACTTCGGTGATTTTGTAATAGTCAGAAGCGATGGTACACCTACGTATAACTTCGTGGTAGTTGTAGATGATGCACTAATGGGCGTGACACACGTGGTTAGGGGTGAGGATCATATTCCCAATACACCTAAGCAGATACTCATTTACAGGGCTTTGGGCTTTCAGGTGCCAAAGTTTGCACACCTTCCAGTAATACTGGGTGAAGACAGAAGTAAACTTTCCAAACGTCATGGTGCAGTTTCCGTGAGACACTATAGAGAAGAGGGTTATCTTCCTCAAGCTCTCTTTAATTACCTATGTTTGCTTGGATGGTCACCTAATGAGGAGGGAAAGGAAATCTTTTCCAAGGAAGAATTAATAGGTGTATTTGAGCTCAAAGATGTGAATGACTCTCCAGCTGTATTCAGTAAAGAGAAGCTTCGTTGGATGAATGGCGTATACATAAGGGAGGTTTTGAGTGTCGAGGAGCTTGCCAATTACGTGGAACCTTTCTTAAGGAAAGCAAAATACGAGTTTGATAGAGAATACCTTATAAAGGTTCTTGAAAGAGCAAGGGACTCTTTCGAAACACTTTCTGAGGCTCCTGAGAAACTAAAGCCTTTCTTTGTTGATCACATGGAACTTTCCCAAGAAGCGAAGTCCATATTGGAAAATACACAAGCTAGAGATATACTCCAATTCGTATTGGAGAATGTAGGTGACTCTCTAAGCGGGCAGAAAATTAAAGAAATAGCAAAATCTGCACAAAAGCAGCTTCAGGTAAAACCTAAAGATTTTTGGCACGTTTTGAGAGTGGCTTTAACAGGTAAACTTGAGGGTATAGGCATAGATATTCTTTGCGATGTTTTGCCTAAGGAGAAATTTACACAGAGGATAAAGAGAGTTTTAGACCTTTATCAATAAAGCGTAATTTGCTTTCAACAATACACAGAAGCAGGTTTTAAAAGGACCAGAAAGAGCTTCTCGTGTGTAAAACTTATGGGTAGAGTCATATTTTTAGGGTTGAATAAAAAAAAATACGATAACCAAAAAGAGTATTTTCAATTAGGCTCTATCAACTAGAATTCTTAACGGATTCTTAACAATCCTTGTGTATCATCATAGGTAACAAAAACCTAAAGGAGGTTATGGCTATGAGGAAATTTGTTTTAGCAACTGCCGTTTTTAGCCTTGGAACCCTTGTTGCGGGCGTCAAAGCTCAAGAGAGGGTAATTAGGGTTGATGGATCATCTACAGTATATCCAATAACAGAAGCTGTAGCTGAGGAATTCCAAAAAACAACAAAAACTAAGGTTACAGTAGGTATATCTGGAACAGGTGGTGGATTCAAGAAGTTTTGCAGAGGGGAAACGGATATATCCAACGCATCCAGACCCATACTAAAGAAAGAAATGGAAGAGTGCAGGAAGAATGGTGTAGAGTATATAGAACTTCCTGTTGCATATGATGCTCTATCTGTAATAGTTCATCCAAGGAACAACTGGGTAAAGAACAACTGTATAACCGTAGAAGAGCTTAAAAAGATATGGGAACCAGAAGCCCAAGGTAAGATAACCAGATGGAATCAGGTAAATCCTGAGTGGCCAGACAGACCTCTGAAGCTTGCAGGTCCAGGTTCTGACTCTGGTACGTTCGACTACTTTACAGAAGCTATTGTAGGTAAAGCAAAAGCAAGCAGGGGCGACTATATAGCCTCCGAAGATGACAATGTTATCATAAACGCAGTAGCGAGAGATATGAATGCTTTGGGATACTTAGGACTAGCTTATGTAGAAGAAAACAAAGGTAAAGTTAAGGCATTGAACGTAAGAAATCCCAAAACAGGACAGTGCGTAGTTCCTACAGCTGAAAATGTTAGAAATGGAAGCTATTTCCCTCTATCTAGACCTCTCTTTATATACGTCAATGCAAAATCTTTAAACGAAAGACCTGAAGTCAAGCAGTTCGTTGAGTTTTATCTACAAAATGGTGCCAAACTTTCTAGACAAGTAGGTTACGTTCCTCTACCAGATAGGGCTTACCAACTGGCTATGGACAGATTCAAAGCTATGAAAACAGGCACAGCCTTTGGTGGCGAACCGGAAGTTGGCGTAACGGTTGAGGAACTTCTAAGAAGGGAAACAGTAAAGTAAAATTACAATCATGCAGGTAAAGGCGAATCTGACCATAAAGAGGTTGATAGATAAGATAGTTTTGGTGGCGTTTTTCGCCGCCGGCTTTATAACCATATTTGTAACAGTTGGAATAGTATATGTGTTAATTACGGAAGGTATAAAGTTTTTTGCTTTTCCTGAAGTCACACTAAAAGAGTTCTTAACAGGAAAGGAATGGACACCAACCTTCTTTGACAAGAAATTCGGTATATGGCCATTGGCAGCGGGCACCTTCCTCATAGCAGGTATAGCTATGCTCGTATCTATTCCTGTCGGGTTAATACTAGCTATATATCTGAGCGAATTTGCACCACACAAACTGAGAGAGACGGTCAAGCCCATAATAGAGTTCCTAGAAGCAGTTCCTACCGTTGTTTATGGTTATTTTGCACTGTTGGCCCTTACTCCAGTTTTCCAAAAGTTTGTTCCAGATCTCAATTCCTTTAATGCTCTAGTTACAGGTATTGTTTTAGGTATTATGATACTACCATACACAGCTTCTATGGCAGAAGATGCTATGCACAGTGTTCCTCAAAGGATAAGAGAAGCTTCCTTCGCTTTGGGAGCCACACGTTTTACCACGGCTATAAAAGTTGTGCTACCAGCTTCCATTTCGGGTGTGATAGCTGGTTTTATACTTGGAGCATCTAGGGCTATAGGGGAAACCATGGTAGTTGCCATAGCTGCAGGAATGTATCCCAATCTAACGCTAGACCCAAGAGAACCCGTACAAACTATGACTAGTTATATTGTGCAGGTTGCTTTGGGTGACCTTCCTCATGGGTCTTTGGAATATCAATCCGTTTTTGCTGTAGGCTTAGCTCTATTTATAATAACTTTTGTGTTTAACTCTATAGCCATTTGGCTAAAATCTAAGCTAAGAGAGGCGTATTGATGAGGGAAAGTCTTCCACTAGATACATACAAAGAAGGCAGGTATGTTATAGGAAAGGATTTAATTTTCATTATTGCAGGTTTAATTCTAGTTTTCTTGGTTATGTCCCTGCTTTTGTCGGTTATTATAGTCCTCGTGTTGGATGGTTGGACTAGACTTGTTGACCCCTCCTTCTATACATCCTTCCCTTCCCGATTTCCCGAACGAGCAGGGATACTTTCCGCATGGGTTGGAACTGTTTACGTCATGGGGGGCGCTATCTTCTGGTCTATAATAATAGGCGTTCCAGCAGGTATATATCTGGAAGAGTATGCAAGAAAAAAAGGGGTCATAGGCTACATAGAAAGACTGATAGAAATAAATATCGCCAACTTGGCTGCCGTTCCTTCCATCATATACGGGCTTCTAGCTCTTGGGGTTTTTGTCTACATATTTAATTTCGGTGAGAGCATACTGACGGCTGGACTTACGTTGGGGATAATGATGCTTCCTGTCATAGTTACAAGCACCCGCGAAGCTATAAGAGCCATACCAAAGGATATAAGAGAAGCTGCCTATGCAGTAGGGGCTACCAAATGGGAAACGGTGAGAGACCACATTATTCCCTACTCTTTAGGTGGAATACTCACAGGTTTTATCGTATCCGCCTCGAGAGCCATCGGAGAGACAGCACCCCTTATCACCATAGGAGCTCTGACTTTTATAGCATTCTTACCGCCTTCACCAATTACTTCAGATTTTCCCTTTATCTCACTTAAAAACTTCAAAGAGGTTCTTCTATCGCCATTTACAGTATTACCCATACAAATATTTAACTGGGTTTCTAGACCACAAGAAGCCTTTCATATAAACGCAGCTGCTGCTGGTTTTGTGCTTCTTGTCTTAACCTTGTTGATGAATGCTCTGGCATACATAATTAGATACAAAGTAAGGAGGAAGTATAAATGGTAATGGATGTGATAAAAAGCATCTTCCCATTTGGAAAAGCGGAGGATAAAGCTGCGGTAGATATTGCCACTTCTAGAGATGTGCAAGAAGGAGATACTAAAATAGAGGTGAAGTCCTTAAACTTCTACTACGACAAGGCGCAAGCACTCAAAGATATAAACTTATCCATATATGCTAAGAAGGTAAATGCCTTGATAGGTCCATCGGGATGTGGAAAAACTACTCTCCTCAGGTGCTTTAACAGAATGCATGATCTTTATCCAGGGGCACGTTACGAAGGCCAGATACTAATTAAACCAGATAATATAAACATACTGGACAAGAAAGTAGACCTGCTAAAGCTTAGGATGAGGGTAGGGATGGTATTTCAAAAACCAAACCCATTTCCAAAATCCATCTTTGAAAATGTTGCCTACGGTCTGAGAATATTGGGCATAAAGAGCAAAACTGAACTACAGGATAGAGTAGAATGGGCTCTTAAAGGTGCTGCGCTTTGGGACGAGGTAAAGGATAGATTAAAGGATAACGCATACTCTCTCTCAGGTGGTCAGCAACAAAGGCTTTGCATAGCCAGAGCTATAGCCGTAGAACCTGAAATTCTACTATTCGATGAGCCTACTTCTGCTTTAGACCCTATATCCACCGGCAAAATAGAGGATCTTATTGTAGAACTCAAGAAGAGAATCACTATCGTGATCGTTACTCACAATATGCAACAAGCGGCAAGAATTTCTGACTACACAGCGTTTATGTACTTAGGAGAATTAATAGAGCACGGTAAAACGGAAAACATATTTACCAAACCAACCAATAGTCTTACGGAAGATTACATAACAGGTAGGTTTGGTTAAGGTGAGATGTATCATAAAAACTCAAAAGTTACGATTTTATAATTATTTAGCGGCTAAAAAATCATTTAGGAGGTAATGCTATGATGCACAAGGTTGCACCCAAGGATCACCTCAAACCCTCCAACCTAAATGGTATATCTAACGAGCAAGTCGAGCCTCATTTCGAAGCTCACTACAAAGGATACGTTACCAAGTATAACGAGATTCAGGAAAAGCTGATGGATATCAATTTCTCCGATAGGAGTAAGGCAAATCAAAACTATTCAGAGTACAGGGAGCTAAAGCTAGAAGAGACCTTTAACTACATGGGAGTAGTTTTGCACGAACTTTATTTTGGACATTTGGGACCAAAAGGTGAACCTTCCGAAGCCCTGAAGAAGAAAATAGAGGAAGATTTCGGAAGTTTTGAGAACTGTGCAAACGAGCTAAAAGCTGCAGGTATGGCCTTTAGAGGATGGGCTATTCTTGGATTAGATGTATTCTCTGGTAGGTTGGTTGTTAACGGATTAGATGCCCACAATCTTTACAACTACACTGGTCTTATACCTCTTATAGTTTTAGATACTTACGAACACGCTTATTATGTGGATCAGAAGAACAAAAGAGCACCTTACATAGATGCCTTCTTACAGAACTTGAACTGGGATGTAATCAACGAACGTTTTGAAAAGGCTATGAAAGCTTATGAAGCTCTGAAAGATTTCATTAAGTGATCTTTTGGGGCTCTCCCCCCTTTTATGAAAGAAACCAGAATTACCAAGTATATCAAGTCGTTGATAAGAAGCAGGAAGTACTTAACAACGGAAGACATAATGTTGCTATTGGAAAAATACTATAAACTACCCATTAAAACTCCTAGTGTTTACTACAAATATAGGTTAATTATAAACCAGTGTAGACAGGCTGTATACAAAGAAAGGAGGAAGAGGAAATAAAATGGATGAGTTTGACTTGGTTATATTAGGTGCTGGTAGCGGGGGTTACGATGCGGGTATGTACGCGCACAGAAGAGGCTTAAAGGTAGCTTTTGTCGATCTATCTCCAGACACAGTTGGTGGTTGTTGCCTAAATAGGGGATGTATACCGTCTAAGTTTATGCGTCACGGTGCTCGCCTCTTAGAAAAGTTTAACAGTATGCCACATTATGGAGTATTCCCAAAAGGTTACGAGTTAGACATGATTAACCTTAAAAGAGGAAGGGACCACGTAGTAATTACAATTAGGGAAAACTTTAAAAAATTTGCTTCTCAGCTTGGTATACCTTTTTTCTATGGCAAGGGAGTTTTGGTTGATAAAAACACAGTATATGTGGAAGACGCTAAGAAATACATTAAAAGTAAGTATATACTAATATCTGTTGGATCTTCTCCTAAAGCTTTGGATACTTTGCCTTGTGATGGTAAGTACATACACAATACAGATACTATTTGGAGTATAGAGTATATACCGAAAAAAATTCTTATAGTGGGTGGTGGAGCAGTAGGCGTAGAGTTTGCTTACATATTCAAGATGTACGGTTCGGATGTAACAATTGTGGAGTCTATGGACAGGCTTTTGCCAGCTCCAGGTATACCTGAAGAGTCTAGTAGATACCTTACAAGGAAACTTAAAAGGTTAGGTGTGGATGTGAGATTAAAAGCAAAAGTGGTTTCTTGGGAAAAAACAGAGAAAGGCGCATTAGTTATGCTATCTGATAACTCCAGTTTAGAAGTCGATTTTATTTTGTTGGCTGTAGGAAGAGTGCCAAATACTAATGGAATAGGTTTAGAAGGTGTTGGGATAGAAAAGGATTCAAAGGGTTTTATCAAAGTCAACGACTATTGCCAGACTACTGTGGAAAATATATACGCGTGTGGCGATGTAACTTCACCTCTTATGCTAGCTCACAAATCTATGCATGAAGGGAAGATTGCTGTAAACCATATACTTGGAGACTATAGCGAAAAAAGAAATGACTTATTGATGCCCAAAATAGTGTATTCTGCCTACGAAGTAGCATCTATAGGTCTTACAGAAGATGAAGCCGAAGACTTGGGATACGATATTAAGACGGGTGTTGTTTCCTTTATTCCAAATCCAAAGGCTATGGTAGATTCAGATAACGAAGGATTTATCAGATTAGTTGTTGACGAAGATAGTGGCAAGATATTGGGATGTCACATGGTAGGTCCAGAAGCTGGAGAGCTAATACATCAAGTTCTCCACTTTATGAAGTGGAATTTGGGCGTAGATAGCTTGGCTAAGAGCTTATATTCTCACCCTTCCCTTTCTGAGTCCATTGTTCAATCTGCTATGGATGTTTATTTTGGGTCCATATCTTGGGCAAAGAGGCATTCAACCTAAAAAATTCTCACCGGTTTAAGTAATCTAAGTTTTAGTCCGATGAACTAGATTTTTCGCAAATGGGCATACGGTTGGTGGATGGCGTGCTTGGTTGGTTATGCTCTTTTAACGAAAGTTGATAGTATCTTGGAAACTTTCATACAAATTTTTCACAAAAATTCAAACTTGTTACCAATCCTGATAAGAGAAAAATCTAGCTAAAATTATGTGTAAAAGGAATTAAATTATTTTTATAACTACTTATGTTTATAGAAATTCTTCCAGAACACGTAAGGAAGCTAATATCAGCTGGTGAGGTCATAGAGAGTCCTGCTGACTGTGTGAAGGAGCTTATAGAAAACTCTTTGGATGCTAAAGCTACAAAAATAGAGGTGGAGGTGGTAAAAGGGGGGAAAAGCTACATAAGCGTAAAGGACGATGGCATAGGTATACACCCACACGACATAGATAAAGTTATACTTGAGTATGCTACAAGTAAGATAAGAAGTATAGAAGACTTGAGTTACCTACAAACTTATGGATTCAGGGGAGAGGCTCTTACAGCAATAGCGAGAGTCTCAAGAATGGTAATAAGCTCGCGGTTTTTTCAGGAAAAGGAAGGCGTGCAAATGAAGGTAGAAGGCGGGAAGGTTATTTACAAAAGAGAAACGGGAATGTCAACGGGTACAAAAATCGAAGTGTTTGACCTTTTTTATAATCTACCAGCTAGACAAAAATTCCTCAAAAAAGAAGACACAGAAAGAAACAAAGTTTTAAAACTTATCAAACGCTACGCAATCGCTAAGCATAACGTCCACTTTGTTTTTGTATCCAACAATAGACAAGTTCTAAATTTACCAAAGGTAAAGGACAAAAAAACTAGATTAGAAGACCTTTTCAATTCACCTTTCGAGGAGTTCTACAGAGAAGAAGATTACATAAGACTAAACCTTTTTGTATCCACAGAAAACCAGAAGGGAGACTTACACATATTTGTAAACTCAAGACCAGTTTTTAATAGAAACCTGGTAGAGCACTTAAGAAGGGTTGTGGGATACAAAAAAGTGGGGGTTTGCTTTATAGATATTCCTTCTTACATGGTGGACTTTAACGTACATCCAAAGAAGAGAGAAGTTAAGATATACAAGGAAAGGAAAGTTATACAGATGCTATCTAATGTATTTACAAAGCCAAAAAATACAGTAACGTTGTCCCAAGAAAAACCCTATTACACCACGGAGCCAGTCTTGGTTGGAACTGTAGATGACACATTAGCTATAATACGCTTAGGTGATTTTCTTTACTTTTTTGATTTGCACTTGCTCTCGGAAAGGCTAAACTACGAAATGGGAATGGATGAGACAAAGTCGTGCAAACTTGCTTTCAAATCTGGTGGCAAAATACAAAGGGAGGAGATATTAAACTTAGTTAGCAGGTGGATGGAGTTTAGCAATCCACATGTTTGTCCCCATGGAAGACCCATTTACTACAAAATCTACTTAGGAGATATTTATAAAAATCTTGGAAGGAGTTATTGATGCTTGCCAAAAGAGTAGTACCTTGTTTGGATGTGGACAGAGGTCGCGTAGTCAAAGGTGTAAAGTTTAAAAACTTGGTTGATGCTGGAGACCCCGTAGAGGTTGCCAAAGCTTATGAAGAGCAAGGAGCGGATGAACTGGTGTTTTTAGACATAACGGCTTCAGCTCAAGAGAGAAATATTATGCTAGATGTAGTAAAGAAGGTTGCAGAAAGGGTATTTATGCCTTTTACCGTAGGTGGAGGTATAAGAACATTGGAGGACATAAGACAGCTTCTGGAGTCTGGTG
>JBEPZA010000011.1:0-13294 GCA_041641075.1 Aquificaceae bacterium
TAAAACCCTCAGAAAAAACACCTCTAACACCTTTAATGCTTGGAGAGATACTTTTGGAAGCTGGTTTGCCCAAAAAGGCTCTTTCCATACTTCCAGGGTATGCGGATGTAGGGAAAGCCATGACCACACACCCAAAGGTAAGAGTTGTGTCCTTTACAGGTAGTAGAAAAGTAGGTGAGATTATTGCAAGACAAGCGGGTATCAAGCGTGTAGTTTTAGAACTTGGTTCCAACTCCGCCATAGTTGTTCACAAAGATGGTGATGTAAAGAAGGCTGTGCAAAAGGTAGTTTTAGGTGGTTTTGCCATCGCTGGACAGGTTTGCATATCTGTTCAAAGAGTTTTTGTTCACGAAGATGTGTTTGATGAGTTCCTAAAGGAGCTTTCGGAAAGCATAGAAAGACTAAAAGTAGGAGACCCTATGGATGAAAGCACAGATATAGGACCTATGATATCTGTCTCTGAAGTCATGAGGATAAAAGAATGGGTAGATGAAGCAGTGCAAATGGGTTCACAACTCGTTACCGTTGAAAAAGAGATAACTCGACAGGTGTCTTCCATATTCCCACCAAGCATAGTTTCCCTTGTTCCAAAGGAAGCTAAACTCTTCAAAGAGGAAGCATTTGCTCCCGTAGTAGTTGTAAACCCTTACAGAAATGTAGAAGAAGCCATACAGATGGTTAACGACTCCGATTACGGCTTACAGGTGGGAATATTTACAAAGGATATAAACGTAGCTTGGGAATTTATACAAAAGGTAGAGGTAGGTGGCGTTTTAATAAACGAAGGACCCAACTTTAGAGCGGATCATATGCCTTACGGAGGTGTTAAGCACTCGGGAATAGGCAGAGAGGGACCCAAATTTGCTATCGAAGACTATACAGAAATCAAAATGGTGATATTTGACTTAAGCTGAGTTGCATTGGTAAAGAAACTTTAAATGCATATATTTAAGCAGTATGCTAGAAAAGTACGAAATTCTTAGAAACTATAGTGGTCCCATAGACCTAAAGTATATGGACTATCAAGCTTTACAAAAGCTTGCGCAGGAAGTTAGAGATTATATCATAGAGGTAACCGCTAAAAATGGCGGACACGTAGCACCGGGATTAGGTGCAGTAGAGCTCACTATAGCTCTCCTTAGAGTGTTTGATGTGCCAAAGGACGTTATTGTTTGGGATATTGGACACCAAGCCTACCCTTGGAAAATACTAACAGACAGAAAGGAACAGTTTCCTACACTTAGGCAATACAAAGGCATATCGGGCTTTTTGAGGAGAGAAGAAAGCGTATACGATGCTTTTGGTGCAGGACACAGCTCCACGTCCATCAGTGCAGCTTTGGGATTTAGAAAGGCTATGGACCTTTTAAAACAGGAAGGTTACGTGGTTTGCGTCATAGGCGATGGTGCTATGACGGCGGGAATGGCATACGAAGCACTAAACAACGCAGGACACTTAAAGCCCGATAAGTTCATAGTAATCCTCAACGATAACGAAATGTCCATATCCCCAAACGTAGGAGCCATTTCCACTTACCTTAGCAAAATAATAAGTGGTCACTTTGTTCAAGAAACTAGACAGAGGATAAAAAGCTTCTTAGAAAAACTTGGGAGCGGACCTGCGCGCATAGCAAAATTGAGCGAAGAGCTCATAAAAGGTCTAATAAGCCCAGGCATTCTCTTTGAGGAGCTTGGTTTTAACTATATTGGACCTGTAAACGGGCATAACTTGGAAGCCCTAGAAACAACTTTAAAGAACATAAAAGCTATAAAAGGTCCCGTTCTTTTGCATGTGTACACTACCAAAGGTAAGGGTTACAAGCCGGCGGAAGACGACCCTGTCACATGGCACGGCGTAGCACCCTATAAAAGAGAGTCTGGAGAATTTATAAAGAAGCCTTCACCACCTACATGGAGTTCCGTGTTCGGAAAGGCTGTTGTAGAACTGGCACAGATGGACGACAAAGTTGTAGTCATAACGCCCGCCATGAAGGAAGGATCTGGAATTGTGGAGTTTAGCAAACTTTTCCCCGACAGGTTTTTTGACGTAGGTATCGCAGAGCAACACGCTTGCACATTCGCCGGCGGACTTGCAGCAAAAGGGCTAAAACCTATAGCAGCCTACTACTCTACATTTCTACAGAGAGCTTACGATCAGGTTATTCACGATATAGCTCTCCAAAACCTTCACGTAGTTTTTGCCATAGACAGAGGTGGATTAGTAGGTGACGACGGTCCAACGCACCACGGAGTTTTTGACCTCTCTTATCTTAGATGCATCCCCAATATGGTGGTAGCCGCTCCAAAGGATGAGCAGGAGCTTAGGGATTTACTCCACACAGCTGTAAACCATAACGGACCTTTTGCCATCAGGTATCCTCGAGGACCTGCTTACGGAGTGCCCACGGAAGGCTTTAAACTTCTGAAGATAGGTTCATGGGAGAATCTCGTAGAAGGTGAAGACATAGTAATCTTGGCAACGGGGTACACCGTATACCAAGCAGTTGCCGCCAGCCAAGAGCTTGCTAAAGAAGGCATAAAAGTAGGTGTAGTCAATTGCAGATTTATAAAACCTATGGATGAAGAGATGCTCTTTGATCTTAGCAGTAAGTACGACGTATTTATAACAGTAGAAGACAACACGGTGGTAGGCGGTTTTGGTTCAGGAGTGCTAGAATTCTTAGCAAAACACGGAATTAGTAAAAAGGTCGTCAATCTCGGAGTGCCTGACATGTTTATAGAACACGGTAGCCAGAACCTACTGAGAAACATTCTTGGTATAGACAGAGACGGAATAATCAAGGCGGTTAGGGAGTTTTGTAAAGTATAATAACTAATTACGATGGCTGAGGAAGCTAAAAGGCAGGGTCGGGAAGAGAATAAGGGAAAAAACAAGATATTTTTTTTCATGCCCATGCTGGTACTAATACTCCTCGCTGGAGGCGGAGGTGCCTATTTTTTTCTTCTAAAAAAGGATGAAAAAAAAGAGGCAGGTATTCCTTTAAATTCAGAAGTGGGAATTTGGATAGACCTAGGCACATTTACCGTTAACCTTGCGGATACCCAAGCGGAAGTGTATGCAAAAGTATCTATAACTATAGAAGTTTCGAATGAAAGAGTAAGAGCAGAAGTACAAAAAAGAATCCCTATAATAAAAGATGCTATAATAGATATATTGAGCAGTAAAACATCCACTATACTAAAAAGTTCTGAAGGAAGGGAAGCTCTAAGGCTAGAAATTATAAGAAGAATAAACACAATACTGCTAGAAGGTGGAGTTAGAAACGTCTACTTTACGGATTTCATTGTACAATCGACATGACAGACCTTTTCGTAGATTTACTCAGAAGTATGTTGGCTCTGGGGGCAGTTTTGGTTATTGTTTTTCTCGTTCTTCCATACCTTCTCAAAGTACTCTCTACCAAAATACCTATTATAAGTAAGGAAGGCTACTACGTAAGCATCAAGAGGATTATTCCCATAAATAGGAATGGATCTCTTGTGGAAATGGAAATAAAAAACAGATACTACGTAGTTTACTTCACCAACACTTCCGCTACTATAGTATATAAAGAAGATGAGAAAAACGATAACAGCAATCCTACTTCTTAGTTTACCAGCCGTAGCTCAAACCCAATTCTTACCTAACGTAGATCTGCGTATAGGAACAGGTCAACTGGATACCTCTATAAGACTCCTCATACTGCTCACCATCCTTTCCCTAGCACCTTCTATAATCATTATGACCACATCCTTTATAAGAATAGTTATAGTCCTCTCTATACTGAGACAGGCAATAGGAGTTCCTAACGTACCACCAAACCAAGTTATAATATCCTTATCACTTTTTCTGACCTTTTTTATAATGAAACCCTTCATAGATAGAATAGACCAAGAGGCATATCAGCCTCTGATTAATGGTCAAATAAGCGATAGCGTCTTTTTTGAGAGAACATCTAGTATCCTGAAAGATTTTATGGTAAAGAACACACGTAAAGAAACTCTAAAGGTATTTTTGGATTCTTCCAACATTCCCAAGGAAGAGAGAAACAATATAAAGTCACCGGAGGATATACCCTTAAGTGTTCTTATTCCAGCCTTTATGGTTAGTGAGATAACCACCGCATTCAAAATCGTCTTCTTACTCTACCTGCCTTTTTTGGTTTTAGATTTGGTCATTGCGTCCATTCTCATATCTATGGGAATACTGCTTATACCACCGCAGATTATATCCTTACCTTTTAAATTAATGCTCTTCGTTTTGGCAAACGGTTGGGAACTTGTTATACTATCCTTAGTGAGGAGTTACTCATGACACCAGATATGGTTGTATCCCTTGTTCAAAAGTCTCTTGAGCTTGGTCTCATACTAGCTAGTCCCGTCTTGGTGATCACCTTTTTGGTTGGGTTGATTATAAGTATCCTTCAATCCGCCACACAGATACAAGAAATGACATTAAGCTATATACCTAAACTCATAGCTGCATACTTAACTATCCTAGTTTTGGGTGCGTGGATGCTCTCCAAAATCCTCGATTTTACCAAGTACTTAATTGTGAATATCCCCATTTGGATTAAGTAATAGTGCTAAAAAATACCAAATTATGCCCGTGCTAAATGAGTATGCTTTGCTTACCCTACTTCTGGTTTACGTAAGGTTATTCTCCTTCTTATTTTTAGTTCCTTTCTTTGGGAAAGAGTCTATCCCTAACATAATAAAGGTGTACTTAACTACAGCAGTGGGTTTCTCCATATTTTTGTACACAGATATAGAACCAATCGAGGTAAATAGCCTTCTTGAGTTTCTAATTTTGGCTTTTGGTGAGTTTCTTATCGGATTTGTAAGCGGTTTAATACTTAGGTTTCTACTTGACGCCATTATGTACGCGGGAGAGCTAATTGGTATAAGTATGGGTCTTGGTCTAGCCACAATCTTCTTACCCCAACAACCGCAGGCTAACATTGTGTCTGTATTTTTCATGTTGCTTGGCTCGCTCTTCTTTATATCTGTAGGTGGACCTGAAATTATCTACCTCGCACTGGTTAGAAGTTTTGAGAAACTTCCCATCGGGAGTTTCAGCATATATAACTTTAATCCAGATGTGTTTCTCAAACTCTTTTATGAAAGTTTCAACTTAGCTTTTAGAATAGCCCTTCCAGTAATCCTTACCTTACTAATTTTAAACATAGTTCTTGCTATAATAAATCGTTTCATTCCTCAGATAAACGTCTTTATCGTTGGACTTCCACTACAAATCTTCGTCGGCTTTGTTGTTTTAATCATAGTTCTTCCCATAATTACACTAGTGCTCTCATCTTACGTTAAGAACTATATAATTAGATTAGTAACTATCCTAGGGAACTGAGTATGGCACAAGAAAATAGAACAGAAAAAGCTACTCCCTATCGAAGAAAAAAGCTGAGAGAAGAGGGAAATGTAGCAAAAAGTGTAGAAATTGCGTCGGCCTTAACAGTACTTTTGGGAACAGTTGCTTTGTTTTACGCAGGATATAGTATCTTTGTAGAAACGGTAAGTCTCTTAACTTTTGTATCTCAAAATCCTCTCATGGATTTTTCGTATCTGTTAAGTTACGTTAACGATCGTATACCCAAGTTACTCGTGCCTTTTTTTGTACTTACTATAATTACAGTAATTGCATCTCACATCGGCCAGTTTGGTTTTATATTTACAACTAAACCTCTACAATTCAAGTGGGATAGATTAAATCCTTTGGAAGGCATAAAAAGAATATTTTCCTTGACCCTATTATTTGAACTCTTGAAGAATTCCTTAAAGGTTATCATCCTTTTAGGAATAGCTTACCTAACCTTAAAGCAGGATGTCTCAATTATCGTCAACGCGGCTCTGGTGAGCCCGGCTCAAGGCTTATTAGATGGTATGTTTCTTGCATTTAAGGTAGTAATCGTAATTGCCGTATTTGCCCTTCTTATAGCACTTTTAGATTTTGCCTACAAAAAGTGGGATTACGAAAGAAGAATAAGAATGAGTAAGGAAGAAATAAAAGAAGAATACAAACAATACGAAGGAAATCCACTCATAAAAGGTGCTATAAAGAAACGTATGAGAGAGTTAAGAAAAGGGAGGATGATGCAAGAAGTACCAAAAGCTAGCGTAGTTATAACAAACCCAACGCATATAGCTATAGCATTAAGGTATAATCCACAAATTGGAGATAACGCTCCTATCGTTTTGGCCAAAGGTAAAGGTGCAGTAGCTGAAAAGATAATACATATAGCTAGACTCAACGATGTGCCAGTCGTAAGAAGAGAAGAATTAGCAAGAGCTATGTACCCTATAGTAGAAGTAGGAGAAGAAATACCACCTAGATTTTACAAAGCTGTGGCACAAATACTAGCATTTATAATTAGGAGGGAAAGAAGGTATGAACGAACTGGGTAAATTTTTCATATTGCTAGGTATACTCATCATACTTATCGGTATAGCTATAACTCTCGCACCTAAACTACCTACGTGGAAATTACCTGGCGATATTCTTATAAGAAGAGATAACACTACCATTTATATCCCAATAGCCACATCCCTAATAATTAGTCTAATTTTGACTCTAATAATAAATATCCTTTTGAGGAAGTGAGCCAATTAAACATCAGTCGATAGAACAAGCAAAAGATCCACTTTCATAGCGATACTTGGGTAAATTTCCTTTCTATGAAAGCACCTAAAATAGGCATGAAAAACTCCGATAGACACAAGAGGCGCAAATGGAAAGACTAATTAAGGCGACACTTCCACTTCACCTCTAGCTGTAATCGTAGCTCTAAGAACTTTTTCCAACCCTTCAGGTTTAACTCTTATGACTTTACCTATGTTTCCAGTGTCCAAAGCCTTACAACTAAACTTTATGATTATCTCTTTTTCTCTGTATGTACATCTTACTATCTCTCCATACCTAACAGCAGGAATGGGTCTTAAATATACCTTTCTTAGGTAGGCACCTTTAAGAATATTAGTTGCTGTTACGTAATTGGGAAAATCTTCCAAAGATATCTTGAGATCAGAAGGAACGGTCCTTACCCATATATAGTCCTCTTCAAACATAGAAATATCTATCGGGCTTCCTCTCGGAATATTCTCTTTAGCCCTGTAGACTTTTACTTTCCACAGCAGGTCTAGAAATACCTTAACCTCCCTCTCATCGCTTATCACATAAGCTATGGATTTAAAGCGTCCGTATTCAACATCCAAGCTAATGTCCTGTATGTCCTTTATTTGACCTAAGGGTCTTACTTTCAAAAGCCTTACAGTATCACCAAACTTTTTATGTAATTCTTGTTTTATAGCATCTTCCAAATTTGCAAAAGCCAAATTAAAAAGAGTTATCAATAAGATAAGTATCATTTCAAGCTTTTTGGAAAGTCATGAGCTCCCTTATCAGTGTTGCGGGATGCACTTCCTTTGGACATGCATTGTTGCACTTGTTACACGAAAGACAGTACATCAGTTTACTCTGTTCTACAGCCTGGCTCAACCTATCTTGGTCGTCTCTTGGATCTAGGGCATATCTGTAAAATTTGGCAAAAAATAGTGGACCAGCGTAATTTTCGTCTAAAACTTGCGGACAGTAAGCCTGACATGCCAAGCATAAAATGCAATCTGCAGCGTCTTCTATTTTTTTACTTATTTGCGGATCTATCTTTAACACCTGGTCTTTTTCCTTTATCCAGAGGTGAAATTCCTTTATGCGTTTCACAACTGGCTCGCTATCTATCACAAGATCCTTGATTACCGTAAAGTTTTTCAGTGGTTCTATGAGAACTTCTCCACCCAGTACTACGTAGGGTAAAACTTGCTCTTTGCAAGCTAGTTTAGGAAAACCGTTAATGAGCACACTACAAGTACCACATATACCAGCTCTGCAAAAGTGCCTGAAAGAAAAGCTTTCATCGATTTCCTCTTTAATCCTGTTGAAAGCTCTCAAGAAGGTCATCCCTTCTTCGTAAGGAACTTCGAAGTTTTGATACCAGGATTTGCCCGATTGGTATCTTTTTAACCTCAGTTTGAGAACCATACCCATGGTAAATAAAAATATAAAACCCATCCCTACTTTGTGCTCTGTCTTTATCAAAAGAGCAAAACTAAATAGAAATATTTAGAAAACTTGAGTGCGTCATACTAAAATTTTTATACAAAACCTCTTGACAAAAACGTTTTATGTTAATATAATCTTTATTAAAAATCCATAAAGGAGGTGAAGACATGGCGAAACTCAGACCTTTATACGATAAGGTGGTGGTTAAACGATACGAAGAGCAAGAACAAAAGACAGCGTCTGGGATTATAATTCCAGACACAGCTAAAGAAAAACCACAGATGGGAGAGGTTATTGCAGTTGGTGAAGGAAAGCTCTTAAACTCGGGGCAAGTTGTAGCACCCAAGGTTAAAGCTGGGGATAAAGTGATATTCAATAAATACGCCGGTACAGAGGTAGAACTCGACGGCGAGAAGTATTTAATAATGTCTGAAGATGAAATTTTAGCAATTGTAGAATAAAAAATCCAAAAAGGAGGTGTCAAAATGGCTGCAAAGAAAGTTATTTATGGAGAAGAAGCAAGATCTAGATTAAAAGCAGGAGTTGATAAGCTTGCTAATGCTGTAAAGGTTACACTGGGACCCAAGGGTAGGGAAGTAATTATAGAGAAGAAGTGGGGAGTACCATTGGTAACAAAAGACGGCGTAACTGTTGCCAAGGAAATAGAGCTAAAAGACCCATACGAAAATATGGGAGCTCAGCTAGTTAGAGAAGTTGCATCCAAAACAGCGGACGTAGCAGGTGACGGAACTACAACAGCTACCGTCTTGGCACAGTCTATATTCACAGAAGGTTTAAAAGCTATCGCTTCTGGTGCTAACCCAATGGATATAAAGAGAGGAATAGATAAAGCCGTAGAAGTCGTTGTGGAAAACATAAAAGCTCTGTCTATCCCCGTAAGTGGAAGAAAAGAAATAGAACAAGTTGCTACTATATCTGCAAACAATGACCCTACAATAGGTAAGATAATAGCTGATGCGATGGAAGCTGTGGGTAAAGATGGAGTTATAACTGTAGAGGAGTCCAAATCTGCAGAGACTACACTAGAAACAGTTCAAGGTATGCAGTTCGATAGGGGTTATCTGTCTCCATACTTCGTAACCAATCCTGATAAAATGGAAGCTGTATTGGATGATCCATTCATACTAATATACGAAAAGAAAATATCCAACGTAAAGGATTTGCTCCCCGTGCTTGAGCAAGTGGTAAGGACGGGTAAGCCCCTACTGATTATAGCTGAAGAGGTGGAAGCTGAAGCACTAGCTACATTGGTTGTAAACCACATAAAAGGTGTCATAAAGGCATGTGCAGTAAAGGCTCCAGGTTTTGGTCAAAGAAGAAAGGATTATCTACAAGACATAGCCATATTAACAGGTGGAACAGCTATAACTGAAGAGCTAGGTATTAAGCTAGAAAGCGTAACACTTGACATGCTCGGTAGAGCCGATAAGGTAATAGTAGATAAAGACAATACAACTATAGTAGGTGGAAAAGGTTCGAAAGAGCAAATCCAAGCTAGAATAGAGCAAATTAAGAAGCAAATAGTAGAAACGACCTCTGACTACGACAGAGAAAAACTCCAGGAAAGACTTGCTAAACTCTCTGGAGGAGTTGCAATAATAAGAGTAGGAGCAGCTACAGAAGCTGAGCTCAAAGAAAAGAAAGCAAGGGTAGAAGACGCAGTGCATGCAACAAAGGCAGCTGTAGAAGAAGGTATAGTTCCTGGCGGTGGTGTAGCTTTAGCAAGGGCTTCTGAAGCTATAGATGAGCTAAAGCTTGAAAACCCAGATCAGCAACTAGGTGCAGATATAATAAAGAGAGCTTGCAGAGCTCCTCTCAGGCAAATAGCTACAAACGCAGGTTACGAAGGATTTGTAATCTTAGAGAAGGTATTGCAACTTGGAAAGGAGAAAGGTAAGAATTGGGGATTCGATGCGGCCAAAGGTGAATACAAAGATATGGTAGAAGCAGGTATTATAGACCCAACAAAGGTAGTAAGAACTGCCATTCAAAACGCCGCATCAGTAGCTGGTACCATGCTCACTGCGGAAGCTCTAGTAGCAGAAATCCCAGAAGAAAAGAAAGATAAAGTACCTTCTCCAGAAATGCCAGAACTTGACTAATAATCCATAGGGGGCTATGCCCCCTGTTCTAAAAGTTTTTTTATTGATAATCTTTTCCTATACCTTCCAAACCCATAACGTTTAGTGTGTGCCTACTAATTGCAATACACACCAGGCTTCAAATAACTTAGGTGTTATGAATTATGAGCATTTGCAACGCCTAATCCCTTCTGGCAAAATATTCGCTCTAGATGTATTTAACTCAAGCGCTTTGCCAGTTTACTTGGCAGTCTTTAGCACCATTTTAAAATCTAGAGTAAATCCAGCCTTTCTACCGTAAGCCGTCTGTGTAGGATATCCTATAAGGTTAATGTAGGGATTTTCTAATGCTTTGAGTATGCGGTAAGTGTTACCTCTGTTAAAGCGCGCATTGATAGAATTCACAACAAAGTCAAACTATCTAAGAATATTATCTGGTAAATCTAAAGAACCGTCTTATCCACTTGACAAACATTTAGCTTATAAAAACCAAGTGGATTATACCGCTTGTTTAGCTTATCTATAAGCTTCCACTGTTGTGGATATCTTTTTACATCTTGCTACTTTAAAAGACTGGAGATGATAACACATACTTAAGACCCATTTTATATGATGTTTCATCCATTTCTTCTGGACTGGATAAACCATCACTCCGATTGGTATGCATATGAAAATCACCCTCTATTTGACCGTAATCTACAATCCCGGGTAATTGATGTTTTTGAGGCAACACTATCTGTCCCAATTGCTCTGTTGAGCCACTTCCGAGTTTTAGCATCAAATAAACCATATTCACTTATTTTTAGAACCTCTCTTTAGCTATTTCTCTAAATCTTGTGCTATGCTCTTTTGAGCAGGTAAAGCACTTAAGTCAGCACTCTATTGATGTGGTTCGGTTCTCAAATACACTTGTTTGTTATTTTTAGCAGTATACTGGATTTGGCTTCCACCTCTAGAACCAACTCAAAACACTCGAGTAATGAACAAAGCGTTAATGTATATACTTGTCTTTTACCACTTCTTTCCTTCTAGACTCCCAGCGAGTTCTATACTCAAGATTATCTTTAAGTATCTTTTCACCTGGTGTGTAAGCTTCTACCAATCTCATCCTTTCTGTAGATTTTCCTATATTTCTAGACCACTAAGTATGTTTTGAAACTTCTTCTAGCCAAAACTGGCTATGTTTTAATCATAGTGCTTCTTCGAGGTCTAAAAAATCATCCTTTGTCCTAACTTTCAGTTTATCTTAGACAAGGCTCAAAGTATTTGGTCATATCCTAGGAACATCTCTCCTATGGATTGCTTCTTTAGGTCTTGGTGCTTACTTGCCTTTCCATTTTTTGTATACTCTAACTATTCTTTTCAATGCTCTCTCCCATGCCACATGTGCGATGCCTTTTGGGTGTTCTTAGCAGAAAATCTACACCCAAAATTAAATTTTCTAAAATTTCAGAAATCTCTTATTTTTGCTCATTTTATTGCTTGGCGGAGGGGGAGGGATTCGAACCCCCGGTGGGCTGTTAACCCACTGGTGATTTCAAATCACCCGCCTTCGTCCACTCGGCCACCCCTCCTTAAATAATTAAATATAATATTAATTTTATGAACATAATGGATTTAATAAAGAATATAAAGAACTTCGAGGAGATTTTATTATCCGTAAAAGAAGAGTTAAGACTAAAAAGAGAAACGATACAGAAGGATAACATATCCGTCACTTTCAATGGTCTTGGCGAAATTATAGAAATAACACATCCACAGGGAATGACACTTGATAGCGCAAAGGGCACACTAATCGAACTAATAAACCAGACTCAAGCTGTGGCAAGAGATAACATACTAAAAGAAATAAACAAAAGATTTGGAGGCTTGTTTGGCTTTTGAGGATTTCTTCCCAGAAATACTAAAAAAAGCGCTGGAAAGTGTGACACAGATACCAACTTACGGCGAACGTGGCGCTGGTAGATTTATGTATAATCTTCTTAAGCTCGAGCCAGAGAAAAGAAAGGATATCTTAAACACCTTGTTGAAAGCTTCAGAAAATCTTAAGAAGTGCTCCCTTTGTGGTCTTATATCTGATGTGGATCCATGTAGAGTATGCAATAGTCCCATAAGAGATAAGAGAATAATCTGCGTAGTTGAGGAATCCCAAGATGCATACGCTATAGAAAAGCTAGAAAAGTATAACGGGCTCTATCATGTACTAAACGGGAGAATAGCTCCAATGGAAGGCATTACTCCACAGGAACTAAACATAGATTCATTAATTTCGAGAGTAGAAAATCTAAATGTGAGGGAAGTTATACTAGCAACAAATCCCAATGTAGAGGGAGAAGCTACGGCTAATTACCTGTTAAGATTGTTGAAAAGAAGGTTTCCAAAATTATCCATAAGCAGAGTTGCATACGGAGCCCCATTTGGAGCTTTTCTAGAGTTCTTGGATGATGTGTCTATTGAAAGTTCATTAGAAAACAGAAAGAGGCCCTAATTGGGCCCATAATATTTTTACTTACCAAGTCAAGACCTTTCCTGCCATCCCCAAGGTAGGAAGTGCCGCTGTCGGTGTTAAGAAAGGAATGTTATAACCTATCTCATCTTGGCTTATACCATTGAGATCTAAAGATTGCAAGCATCCTACAAGTTGAACACCATTATCCATTGCAAGCTTCATGAAATCTGCTATGCTCTTCCCTCCTTCTATAGGATAGAGATTTTCAGCCACACCCTTTTTCAAAAGCATAGTAGCGGGACCAGTAAAGTAAATAACAACATTCATGTCTTCAGCTGCTGCCGTTGCAGCTAGGAAAAAAGCCGAAGGTAGCCTCTTTGGATTTTCTGGACCGGTCAGTAGAATTATTACTAAATCTGGTGCCTTTTGTTCCATGACTGAACCTCCATAAGTTGATAATTATATTATAAAAACCTTATCAAAAAACTTCAATTTATAAAATACTCTTATACAGATATAAGAATTACTTAATATTTTAAAGACTGTTTTAAAAGATACTATAATTAACTACAAGGAAGGAGTTCACATGATAGATGGAGATGTTTTGCTATTGGCATTAGTCAATATGGCTGATGGAGTTAAGACATTAATAGGAGACCGCGGCGCAAAAGCA
>JBEPZA010000012.1:0-12979 GCA_041641075.1 Aquificaceae bacterium
TCCCTATCTGGGTCTATATAGCGAGCTAAGTCGTCTACTTCCTCTTTTGTGTAGTTTTCCAGTAGGTAAGTGCCGTATATACCACGTTCCGTGTAAGTCTTAATCAGAGTGTAAAAGCTTTCTGGGTTGTATGGCTTATACTTGCCGTTTATTTTGTCTTTTACTTTATACCCTCTTATGTGTCCCACGTCCTTGTATAAATCATAAAGAAGAAGCCTAGCTGCAACATAGGTCCAATCGGGATTTTCCGGGCTCACTTTCTCTGCAGCTGTCCTTATGAGAAGACTCTGTATCTCTTTGGTAGATATTCCTTCTCTAAACTGTATATGAGCATCCGCTTCAAGCTCCAAGGGGTCTACACGCAATCCTCTACAAGCAAAGTCAATTACGATACGAATTTTTGATATGTCCATTTTTTCTTTTTTTCCATGTCGCTTTGTCACATACATTCTTCGTTCCTCCGAGCTTATTAAGTATATACGTAAAGTTGTGCATTTAAAAGTGACCAATATTACTAAAATTAGACACAATTCATATCTTTTTAGAAGTTACTCAAATTTCGTATTTTTACTATACTGTGAAAATCACACTATTTACACGTGCGTGATTTATTACCTGAATTCCAAAATCTACCAATCTTTTTAGTTTTTAAATTAAATCAATTTTTGTTTAATTTATGCCCAAGATCGTAATCCATAAACAAGAAGTGTTGAATATTAGCGTTTATTTTCATCAACAAATTGCTTAAATTAATATGCTTAAATAAGTAAAACTATTTTGATTTTTACGAATTAATTAATCTATACATGATGGGATTGCTTATAATGTGATTTTTAAACTCACTATCCAATTCTTATTGTGGTTGTGTATTTGATACGAATTGCTACTTTTGTGCAAAAGTAGCGTATCCTTAGTAGCTTGATACACTCTCTTACATGGAACTTTAGTAATATAATTTTTATTTATGGCAGGTCATAGTCACTGGGCTCAGATAAAGCACAAAAAAGCTAAAATAGATGCTCAGAGAGGAAAGCTTTTTGCCAAACTAATAAGGGAAATTACTGTAGCAGTTAGAAGCGGAGGACCCAATCCAGACACCAATCCTCGATTGAGGACGGCTATAGAAAATGCCAAAAAAGCCAATATGCCCATGGAAACTGTGGAAAGGGCGATAAAAAAGGGTACAGGCGAGCTTGGTGGTGAAAATTATGAAGAAGTAATTTATGAAGGATACGGACCTAGTGGCGTAGCTGTAATGGTTATAGCAGCATCGGATAACAAGAATAGAACAACTTCTGAAGTAAGGCATGTCTTTTCTAAACATGGTGGAAATCTAGGTTCATCTGGTTGTGTCTCTTATCTCTTTGATAGAGTAGGATTGATACAAATCCACATAGAAGGTATGAGTGAAGAGGAGATTTACGAAAAGGCTATAGATTGTGGAGCTCAGGATATAGAGTTAGGTGAATCCATCGTGCTTATTTATACTTCTCCTGAAGATCTATACGTCGTAAGGGAGTGCTTAGAAAAAAGCAGTATGAACATAGAAAAAACGGAGATCACTTACAAACCCGTAAGCACGGTTAAGATTGAGGACGTAGAAACCGCAAAAAAAATTCTCAAGCTCTTGGATGCTCTAGATGACCTTGATGATGTACAAAGTGTAATTTCTAACTTTGATATACCCGAGGAGATTTTGAAAAATTTATGATGAAGGAAGAAATTCTTACGGATAGAGCACCAAAACCAGTTGGACCATACTCCCAAGCTATTAGGGTAGGCAATCTTTTGTTTTTGGCTGGACAAATAGGCATAAATCCACAAACTGGTAATTTAGAGGAAGGCTTAGAAAAGCAAGCAGAGCAAGCGCTAGAAAATGTAAAGAATATAATCTTGGCAGCTGGTGCTCAGAAAAGCAATATAGTTAGGGTAGTTGTGTACCTTACAGATTTATCCAATTTTTCAAAGTTTAATAGCGTGTATGAAAACTTTTTTAGAGACGTAGATATCAAGCCGGTGCGCACGACAGTGTGTGTTTCTTCATTACCACTTAACGCCTTAGTGGAAATAGAAGTTACGGCTGTGATATAACTATGCTAGACTTTGAACCCCCGCACGATGAATCGGCTGAAAGAGCCATTCTGGGTGCAATGATAGAAAATCCAGAGAACATATCTACAGTTCTCGAGTATCTGAAAGAAGACGACTTTTATCTTGAAACTCATAGAAAGCTTTTCTCCTTGCTTTGTAAGCTTAGGGATGATAAGGGAGAAAACTGGGATGACATTATTTTAAGAGAGTATTTGATAAAGTATGGATTAGATAAAGAAATACCTATGAGTTTTATTTATGCGTTGGTAGAAGAAGCGGTGAACCCAGATCTACTTGAGGATGCTGTAAGGATTGTGAAAGAAGCATCGGGACTGAGAAAACTCTTGGATCTGTCTTTAGATGTATTAAAGCAGGTGAAGGAAGTGCGTGATTTTAACGCCATTCTGGATTCGCTAACTTACAGAGTGATTGAACTTTCACAAAAACAGACTATAACGCATTACTACCATGTTAGGGATATTGTGGATGAGGTGCTTGAGATAATACAAAGGCACACTCGTGAGGAAAAGGTCATAACAGGAATTCCTACAGGTTTCATAGATTTAGATAATATAACCACTGGTTTTCACCCATCAGACTTTATAGTTATCGCAGCTAGACCGGGAATGGGTAAATCTTCTTTTATGCTTTCCATGGCTATCAATACAGCAAGAAAAGGCATACCGTGTGCTATATTTTCTTTGGAAATGTCAAGGCAACAGCTAGTAATGAGGGCTCTGTCTATACTTTCTGGTGTGCCATTACAAAACATAAGGAAGGGATTTATTGACGAAGATGAATGGAAAAGGTTAGTGGATGCCGGTATAGAAATCGCAAAAAGTAACATATTCGTAGATGACACTCCTAGCCTTTCTATTATGGATCTGAGAGTAAAAGCAAGGAAATTGAAGAAAGAGAGAGATATAGGCATTCTTTTTGTAGACTACTTGCAACTGGTAAGGTCACACTACAAAAGAAGCTCACGGCAAGAAGAGGTAGCCGAGGTATCAAGGAGTTTGAAGGCTTTAGCTAAGGAACTAGAAATACCAGTGGTAGCTTTGGCACAGCTTTCTAGACAAGTGGAACACAGAAGCGACAAAAGACCCCAACTGGCAGACTTGAGGGAAAGTGGACAAATAGAGCAAGATGCGGATGTGGTAATCTTTCTACATAGACCAGAGTACTACAAGAAGAACCCATCGCCAGAAGAAAAAGGTATAGCAGAAATAATTGTAGCTAAACAAAGGCAGGGACCTACAGAAATAGTTAAGGTAGCTTTTATAAGGGAAACCACAGCTTTCAAAACTCTAGATAACCCAAATATACAAGTTGTAGAAAGCTACGTAGAAGAAGGTGAAGAAACAGATATAGAGGATTTTGACCTAGACTTTTAGGGATGTATTTATTTATTGTTGAATCACCCACAAAAGCAAGGACAATTGCCAAATACTTAGGGAAAGAATTTGTAGTAAAAGCCACCAAAGGGCACATAAAGGACCTACCACCCGATCAGCTTGGCGTAGATCTTGAGAATTTTAAGGCTAAATACGTATGGGTAAGAGGGAAGAAGGAACTTATGGACAACATCAAAAAGTTAGCTACCAAAGCAAAAGCTATTTACATAGCCACAGACCCAGATAGAGAGGGAGAAGCTATAGCATTTTTCGTAGAAGAAGAACTCAAAAAATACTCAAAAAACATCCACAGAGTCAGATTTTATGAAATCACAAAAGAAGCTATACAAGAAGCTCTAAGGAACAAAGAGAGAGTGAATATAAACTTAGTGAGAGCTCAATTTGCACGAAGAATCTTAGATAGGCTCATAGGTTACACCCTCTCTCCCAAAGTTTCCAACCTTCTAAAAGTAAGAGGTCTATCCGTAGGAAGAGTGCAATCACCCGCTTTAAGGTTGATAGTAGAAAGAGAGGAGCAAATAATAAACTTTAGAAAAAAAACTTACTACTACATAAGAGCTGATTTTGAAAGTGAAGGTATAGAGTTTTCTCTACAGTGGGATTATAGATTCGAAAAGCCAGAAAATGCCCAGCCTTTTTTGAAAAAATTAAAGGATGCCCTCTTTGAAGTTAAATCCACAAAGAAAAATTTGGAACACGTTCAGCCACCCAAACCTTTCATTACTGCAAGTCTACAGTCTGAAGCGAGTAAACTACTAAATCTCAGTGTAGATCAGGTTCAGAGAATTGCTCAGGAGTTGTATGAATACGGTTACATAACTTACCCTCGGACGGATTCTTACAGAATGAATGAAAACAAAGCTAAAGCTTTTATGGAGTATATAAGGAAGGTATACGGAAATCATTACGTAGGCAAGTTGAGAGTTTTTAAGGAAAAACCTACAAGCTTCTCCGCTCATGAGTGTATTAGACCAACATCTTTGAAAGAGATTAATCTATACGGAAAATACAAAGATGTCTTTGAACTGATAACCAGGAGAACTCTTGCAAGCTTGAGCACTCCAATGAAGCTGGAAAAAACCACTCTGGAAATGACTCCCATAGGACTAAAGAACATAGTATTTGTTGGTAAATTCCAAGAAGTATCTTTTGATGGATGGAGAAGGATATATCCGATGGATATAGAGCAAAGTAAAGCCCCGCTTCTAAAAGAGGGCGACATTCTTAGACCTAAGCAGGTATACTTACACCGCGTGGATACATCGCCACCAGGCAGATACACGGAAGGCGAGCTGGTAAAAAAACTTGAGTCCTTAGGCATAGGAAGGCCATCCACTTACGCTACAATTGTTAAAACTCTCAAGCAAAGAGGGTACATAACCTTAGATAAGAAACACCTAAGACCCACAGAGCTATCTTTCCGTGTCATACATCTTTTGAAAGAGCAATTCCAAAAGGTTATAGACTACGATCTAACAAAGTATATGGAAGAACAACTGGATAAAATCGAAGAAGGAAACCTAAATTACAAAGAAGTCATAAAAAATCTGTATAACCAAGTATTGGATTCTAAAGCTGTGTGAAGCCAAGATTATGTTATTGAAGCTTTTAAGGTTTTAGTTTATTATATTTTTTTATCTAGGCTAGCCCACAACACCAAGGAGGCAAGGATGGCTTACAAGCTCCAGGAAGCTTTTTTGAATGCAGCTAGGAAGCAAAGAGTTAACGTAACGGTTTATTTGATAAACGGTGTCAGATTACAAGGGAAGATAAAATCCTTCGATATATACACCATGTTGCTAGAAGACAAAAGACAACAGACGCTTGTTTATAAACATTCCGTAACTACAATAGTTCCATCCGAGAAGCTCCAGATAGAGTTCGAGGAAGAAGGAATACCTGGTGCGGGCTAAAACTCACTGCACTACAACACCAAAAGCCCTAAATATGTATGTATAATCATCATCTAAAACTGTGCGTGTGTCTATCAACAAGTAATCATCCTTTATCCTACATATGACTGGTGTTTCTGCGCTTCTTAGGAGCTCGTGCATTTTATTAACGCTTAAGTGCTTGTGCTTTACAGCCACGCAGTAGGTAGGTAGATACAACTCGGGGAGAGAGCCCCCACCACATTGGGACATATCTCTTATGATTCTTACTTCCAAGTTCTTTAGTTTTCTCAGTTTCTTTGCTATTTTGTTTGCTTTCTTTTTTAGTTCTTCTTCTTTTGCTGTAAGCATTCTTATGGTGGGAATTTCTTTATGCTTGCCCTCCAGATAAAGCCTTAGGGTGATTTCCAAGCCTGCCAGTGTAAGCTTGTCTATCCTTACGATTCGACTTAATGGGTTCGATTTTATCCTTTCTATGAACTCTTTTTTGCCTAATATGATACCTGCTTGAGGTCCACCTAAGAGTTTGTCTCCACTTCCAGATACAATATGCACACCTAAGCTTATACTTTCTACAAAACTAGGTTCCTCTACGTTTATTCCAAGACTTTTTAAGTCAAGCATAGCTCCGCTTCCTGCATCGTAATACACAGGGTGTCCAAGTGAAAGGAGATCTTTTAAACTTACTTCTTCCGTAAAACCTTCCATGTAAAAATTGCTTCTGTGGACTTTCATAATTAAGGCTGTTTTTTCATTTATGGCACTTTGATAGTCCCTTAACTTTGTTTTGTTCGTTGTCCCCACTTCCACCAATTTGGCACCGCTCATGCGCATTATGTCTGGTATCCTAAAACTACCACCTATTTCTACAAGTTCACCTCTTGAAACAATGACCTCTCTATCCTTTGCTATAGTGTTTAGCACCAGAAAAACGGCGCTGGCGTTGTTGTTGACCACCATTGCAGATTCGCATCCTGTAAGCTCCCTTAGGTAATCTTCCACTATGGACTGCCTTGAACCTCTCCGCCCTTCCTGTAGGTTATACTCCAAGTTGGAGTAATGGGTGGCTATTTGCTTGATAAAATCAGCCACTACTTGTGGAAGCACCGATCTGCCTAAGTTTGTGTTGATTATGACACCCGTGGCATTTACCACCTTCTTTAGTTTTGTTGAGCTAAGCTCCTTTACCCTCTGTCTAATTAGATTTTCCAAATCATCCAGTTTGTCTCTTTTGCCCGAGATTATCTCTTGCCTTACTTGTGCCAAAACTTGGCGTATGGCTTGCTTTACGTAAACTTCTTCACCTTCCCCTTTGAACTTTTGCATCAATTCCGATACCTTCGGTAAACTTCTAAGAAGTTTTTCTTTCATCTTAGGAACACCCTCCTTTGACCTTCTCTCTTGGTAATGCCTATTGTATCCATATACTCAAGAAGTGGAATGAGATACTTTCTGGTAAGTCCAAGTTTTTCTTTAGCAGTTTGCACATCAAACTCTTTCCCTAATTCTCTTAGCATAGAGATATACTTCTTCAATAAAGTATCACCTATATATAAGAAATCTCCCAAACTATGCACGTATCCCTTTTTTACGCACAGGTGGAGTATATCCTTGTAGCTTTGAAGTTGTTTTTCTTCTTTTATACCATCTTCTAAAAAGTGCATGAGGTTTCTAAAGCTTTCTATGTTTTCCAATTGAGCAAGTTTGGTATTTACAATAAAGTCTTCCACAAAAGCTAAGTCTTTACTATCGGAAACTAAAAATCTTAACACTTCATCTCCGACTTTAAGTTTAAGTTGAGCTTGGGACCTTCTTATAAGACCTCTGTTCTCTTTCAAGAGGTTTGAAAGTTTTTCCTTTGCGTTGCTGATAGTTTGATGGTGAAATAATTTGTTTCCCAGTTTGTAGGCGTTTATCTGGGTTGGATTTATGGCTTTGCCGTGCAATGAGTTTATAAAGCTTAAATCCGCTCCAGTATTCCCCCATTCGAGTAGTGCGTATTGGATTAGGTCTTTCTCCAAGATGTCAAGATTACTCCTTATAAAGCTTTTGGATACTCGTTTAGGTAACGGATGTATAACTTGGTAGCAAGATTGTAATCTACCATCCGTAGAAAGCACAGGACCTTTGTCACCACTCACACATATGACGGGTTCTTGGAGTTTTATCAGAAAAATGTCTTCGAATATTCTCTTGGCTGTTCCTGTAACACATCTCATACCAAAAAAGAATTGGTAGGTTTTCCCAGTTTTTATATTAGCCCTCAATATCACTTTGTCAGACTTAATAAGTTGTTCAGGTTTTATTACCCAAAATCCTCTTTCTATGGCTTGGTAATCGATGGATGGTGCATTTATAGCTACTCTTTGTCCGCTTTGGACGTGGTTTACGAACTTCCCATGTGTTTGAAGCTTTTTCACTTTAGCCGTGTAACCTATAGGTTCTACTACTATGGTATCCCCTTCTTGGAGTTTTCCAGATACACAGCTACCTCTGAGAACAGTTCCATGACCTTTTACGACAAAAGCGGAATCCAAACACACTTTAAGGAACTCATCCTTTCTGGCTACACATAGTTGTTTGGCATAAAGTCTTAAACCCTCTTTTAGCTCATTCAGTCCCAAACCTTTTAAACAAGATACAGGATAGTAACCAAAAACATCCAGATCTAAACTTTTAACAGTTTCCTTTATTTCCTCTTGAGCAAGCAATACAGTTTCTTCATCCACTAAATCCACTTTTGTTATTGCTACGCATAAACTTTTTATTCCAAAGCACTTGGCTATATGTAGATGTTCCATAGTTTGGGGCATTATGCCTTCTTTAGCATCCACTACAAGAAGCAAGCCGTTAACTGTAGCTAAGCCTGATATGGCGTTTTTGATAAATCTTTCGTGTCCAGGTATGTCTATGATTCCTATTTTTATATCTGGGAACTCCAAAAAAGCAAAACCCATATCTATGCTCATACCGCGGGCTTTTTCTTCTGGCAGTCTGTCCGTGTCTATATTTGTTAGAGCTTTTACTAAGGTTGTTTTTCCATGGTCTACATGCCCTGCTGTTCCAATTAGGAAGTGGTCCATAAATTAAAAGTTAACCTCAAAAGTCAAGCACCTGTGAAATACAAAATTCAAAAAATTTCAAGAAAAGACAAAAGTCGCCCTATCCCCAATCCTAACACCCATATCCTTAGCGCTACCCATACGTAAGAACAACTCCATAAATCCAAAGCTTCCACAAAGTGTAGAAAGTGTTTCCTTTTTTGCTTCCATAAAGTGAGTGCACACTTTTAATTTGTTACCCTTGTAAATGGCATACTTATACTTTCCACAGGGAACATTGGTTATGGCGTTCCCAAAATGATCGAAGTAAACAACTTTACCTACGATGGATGTCCCTTTGTTTAAGGGATCCTGCCACTTTAAAAGGAATTTATACTTTACCTTTGTTCCTACTTTTTGGATATCCAACCCTTTGGAAAGATGCGCAGCAACAGGTGCAAAAACGTCCCTCCCATGGAATGTCTCATTTATCCTTTCCAAAGTGAACCTTTCTATTTTGTAGGCAAGTATGGGACTATTTATTTCCTTCAAGGTCAAATCGAATATGCCATTTTGAGGTCCTACAAAGTAGTAATCACCGCATTTTATAGCCAAAGCAAGCCTTTTAGATCCTACACCTGGGTCCACAACGCATAAAAACACTGTTCCTTTCGGAAAATACTTGTAATGAGCTTTCAAAATTAAAGCACCTTCCAGTATATTAAAGGGTTCTACTTGATGGGTAATATCCACAATACGAGCGTTAGGGTTTACAGTTAGTATCACTCCCCTCAGAGCACCTACAAAGCCATCTTTTAACCCAAAGTCCGTAAGAAGAGCTACAAAGCTCATACACTGTATATTTTGATGGGATTATAGAAGGTATCTCTTTCTACAGGAATTTTTCCCGCATCCTTTATCAGTTTTATGAGTCTTTCTTTGGAGTGCTTATAAGCGGATGTGGTCCCTGCCGAGTGGACGATTTTCTCCTCTTCTATGGTTCCGTCCAAGTCATCAGCTCCAAAGTTGAGAGCCACTTGAGCTACCCTTTCTCCCAAAGTTACCCAGTAAGCCTTTATGTGTTGAAAGTTGTGCAGGTAAATTCTGGATATAGCTATTGTTTTCAAATCGTCCACCGATGAGGTCCTTTTTCCACCTAACTTGTTACCCTCTGGCCAGTAGGCTAAAGGAATAAACACTTGAAAGCCTTGCGTTTCTTCTTGAAGTCTCCTAAGCATCTCCATGTGCTCTACCCGTTCTTCGTAAGACTCCACATGTCCATAAAGCATGGTAGCGTTTGTAGGTATGCCGAGCTTGTGAGCTATTCTGTGGATCTCAAGATACTGCTCTGCGTTTGCTTTGTAAGGTGCTATTATTTTTCTTACACGTTCAGAGAAGATTTCGGCTCCACCACCGGGAAGAGCATCCAAACCTGCGTCTTTTAGTGCTTTTAGAACGTCTTCGTAGCTTTTGCCGGATATTTTTGCCATGTGGTGTATTTCCACAGCTGTCCAAGCTTTGACAATTATATTGGGAAATTTAGTTTTTATAGCATTTACAATACCTACGTAATCCTCAAACTTCCAGTGTGGGGGAATGCCACCTACGATGTGGACTTCCCTTCCTCCTTGGTTGTATGTTTCTTCCACTTTTCTCAGTATCTCTTCCAAGGTCATCTCATATGCTCTTGGGTCCGACTTGGTAACACCAAAGGCGCAAAAGGTGCATCCATACACGCATACGTTTGTTGGATTTATCTGTCTGTTTACTATAAAGTAGGCAAAGGTGTTGTTCTTCTTTCTGTTTACGTATTCAGCCAGACTACCTATAAAGGTTAAGTGATTGGATTTGAACAAGTAAACACCTTCCTCAAAGGAGATGGGTTCATCCGATAAAACCTTTTCAGCTATCTGTGACAGATTTTTGTCATCTATGGAATCTATAAGTATCTCCAGATTTTCCACCATAGTAACTTTCAAATAATATCCCAATCCCTTTAATTTGCAACAAAGGTTTGCGATTTTATAAGTTCCCTCTCCTTTTTCCAACTGAGCTTTCTCATTATATCGACCTTAATCTGTTCTACCTTTTGCCAAGGAAGCTCTATCTGCACAGGTTCATTGTATACCAAGGCATTTTTTGCCTGTGGTGAGAGAACTTTCACAATCCTTCCTTGGTCGGATTCTACAACTATGTAAAGTTTTGGCTCTCCCTGATCTGCCGTGGGTAAGTTGTGGGGAACTCCTGTGTTTACAAGGGTAAGAATGTATCCATTCTGACCTTTTTGTAAATCAATTTTGATATCCTCCGCTTTTGCCATGCCAGTTGGGAAGGAATGGTCGTGTCTTGGTTTCTTTGAGTGGAAATACTCAAAAGGGAACTTTTGGACTATTCTTTTTTCTCCCATGTTTGGCATATGGCAGTCCTGACACGACTTCTCTACGCTAAAGGTCATCTTTGCCTGTTTCCACTCTTTGTAGGTTTCCTGATGGCAACCTGCACAGAACTCGGACTTCACGTATGCCAAGTCCTCTTTGGATGGGTGAGGAGGTGACCACACTTTATGGGGACCGTGCATAGCTTTTGTTTCATCTTTAAAGTGACAAGCCACACAACCTATGCCATCTTCTAAGAACTTCTTCGCCAAAACTGGTTTTACTTGTGGATCCACTTGGTGTGGTGCGTGGCACGATAAACACTTGCTCTTTGTGTAGTTCTCCGTTTGGAGTTTAAACTCTTCACTTTTCCACGCCATAGCGTGTCTACTCTTTTCCCACTCTTTGAATATTTCAGCATGACAGTCGGAGCACCTTTGTGCATTTGGTCTTTGCAAAAGATCTTTTTCTACGAAAATGTCGCTACACGAAAAGGTAAAGATAAATAATAGGAATATTAAAACCGCCCCCATCCTACGTATAAAGATACACAAAGAACGAAAAAGAATTATAATTAAAACTTATGAGGAAATTAACATTTCTTATAATATTTCTATTTTTAGTTTTTGTATCTGCATGTAAATCCAAACACGAGTTTTACGGCTTTGTTTACGATCAACCTGCCTATAACTTTGAGCTTACAGACCACAACGGCAAGAGAGTTAAGCTTTCGGACTTCACAACTCAAGGTAAAGTGGCACTCATATTCTTTGGTTACACCCACTGTCCCGATGTATGCCCAGATGCTCTGACCAAGATGAAGCTCGCCTACGATAAACTTTCATCAGAGGAAAAAAGCAAGGTTCAAGTGCTTTTTATAAGCGTGGACCCAGAAAGGGACACACCTGAGGTTCTAAAGGGTTATGTTCCCTACTTTGATCCAAGCTTTATCGGCTTGGTAGGCACTCCCGAAGAGATATCAAAAACTGCAAAAGAGTATAAAGCCTACTACAAAAAGGTTGAATCCGACTCAAAGCTTGGATACCTGATAGACCACACATCCACCATATACCTTGTAACACCAGATATGAAGATAAAGCTTCTATTTACAGGATCAAAACAAGAACCTGATAAGATGGCGGAGGATATAAAATTTCTGTTGCGGAGCTAATAGAGAAAATCTTTGAGGAAAACGGTTTTAAGCTCTCCTCAGAACAGGTAAGTAAGTTTGAAGTATACCTGGAACAGCTAAAGCGTTGGAACAAGGTCCATAAGCTAACATCCATTACCGATGATAGGGAGATTGTCCTTAGACATTTTGTAGATTCTGTGAGTCTTAGTCTGTGCTTTAAAGATTTAGGAATTGACCTATACCAAAAAAGGTTGTGTGATGTAGGAAGTGGAGCAGGTTTTCCAGGTGTTCCATTACAGATATACTACCAAAATAAGCTGAACCTTACACTGATAGAATCGGTGTCCAAAAAGTGTTCCTTTCTTGAGTATATAAAGTCCTTACTTAACCTAAACTACAGGGTCCTTTGCAAAAGAGCTGAGGACACAAAAGAAACCTTCGATATAGTATTTTGCAGAGCCTTAGGAGCTTTTGAGGATATTCTTCCTATACTTTTACAATTGTCCAGCGAATACGTTTTTGTGATGAAGGGAAAGGAACCATTAAAAGGTTACCATAATTGCAAGATATCCCTAAAGGACATAAAAGAGAGCTACGTAGTTTTTCTGCAAAAAACCAAGTATCCCGTATGAGCTACCATTTGATCCTCTGGTCTTAGTCTATCTGGGTTTACCTTATAGTGCCTGTGAAGCGTCTCCAAAACTTCCACATTTCCGAAACCTTTTTCCAAAGCTTTCAACAACATGCTCACTTGATTGGTGGTAGGTAGTAAAAAGCAACAAGTTGCGCCTTTCTTTAAATGGGTGTGAAGTTTATCAAGATAAAGCCACGGTTCCCTTACATCCACAAAGCACGCATCAAAGTATTCCTTTTCCAGAGTATCTTCCTCCATAAAGTCTTTGTTAAAGGCTCTTACGTTGGAACATAAATTAAAGCGGTTCCAATTTTTTATGGCGTTTTCGTAAAAATCCTTCACAACTTCGAAGGTCCACACTTCCTGAGCCAGTTGAGAAAGAACAGCGGTCATAGCACC
>JBEPZA010000013.1:0-12809 GCA_041641075.1 Aquificaceae bacterium
TCCAAGCGGAAAAAGCTCAGTCTTGTTGTGGATTCGCCGGTTTGTTTTCTATAACACAGCCGGATCTGGCTAACCAAATACAAAAGGAAAAAATCGAAGACCTAAAAAAAACCGAAGCTGATATTGTTTTGACCGCTTGTCCTGGATGTGTTCTAAACTTACAAGATGGAGCCAAAAAGTTCAAAACTGGCCAAACAGTTATGCACTTAGCTGATTACTTAGGTGAGAGGATAGATACAGAATCTAAAGACGAAAAATAGCCCTTATTTTTTCAGACAAGGAAGGACCGTAAGATACTCCTTCTTCTCCAAGTTCTTTTGCTAACTTTAGGAGTAACTCTTTTGTTTTGGAATTTATGTTTTTTGGGACTTGTATACGAAGGTTTACAACCAAGTTCCCCCTTGTGTTACCTGCGGGGTATCCGAGCCCTGGTAATGTCTTAGTTGAGCCACTTTCTGTCCCAGGTTGGATGAATACTTCAACCTCCTTACCCTCCAACGTAGGAACCTTCAAAGTCCCACCTAAGACAGCCAATGGAAAAGATATGAGTTTTTCCAAGTGCAAATCTTTGCCAACTTTTTTAAATACTTGGTGAGGTTTTAGCATTATCCTCACATACAGATCTCCACTTTCGCCTCCCCTTTCTCCGTAATGTCCAAAACCCAAAACTTTTAAAACATCACCATCGTCAGTTCCAGGTGGGACATTTATCTTTACAACGCTGTGTTTTGCTATTCTTCCTCTTCCACCACATGTAGGACAAGGGTTTTTTATGATGTATCCTCTTCCTTTGCATACAGAACAAGGTCTTGGGAAGGAGAAGATACCGCTTATGCGTCTTCCTGTGCCGTTACAGGCTTGGCATGTTTCTTTTTGTAGTTCTCCATAGAAACCTTTTCCATTACACGTAGGACAGTCTATCCATCTTTCATACTCCAACTCCTTTTCACAACCGAACGCTCCTTCTTCCAAGGAAATTTCAAGCTTTAATCTTATGTCGCCTCCTTTCCTTGGTTTAGGTTGTCTTCTAACTCCGTGAAGTATGCTCTCGACGAATTCGTTTATATACTCCAAAAAGTCCTTATACTTTTTCTCGTCGCCACTGCTAAGTATGTTGTCGTATTCTTGCCTTCTTGCCTCATCGGAAAGAACATAGTAAGCCTCGTTTATCTCTCTAAAAATTTCCTTTGCCTTTGGGTCCGGATTTACATCAGGATGCCACTCCTTGGCAAGTCTTCTGTAAGCCTTCTTTAGTTCTTCTTGTGTGCACTTTCTGTCTACGCCCAAAACTTCGTAGTAGTTCTTTATCTTTGGCATCTTTAAATTTTGGCGGAGAGGGCGGGATTCGAACCCGCGGTACGGGGATTACCCGTACACAGCATTTCCAGTGCTGCACCTTCGGCCACTCGGTCACCTCTCCTAAGTAGAAAAATATATACCCAATATCAATTATACGCTATACGTATATCTCCTGTGTGAGCTCGCCTGAAAACTCCAGTCTGTCCTTTATTGCCTTAGCTCGCATACTGTTGGCAGGTATTTCTTCTACACCATCTGGCTTGTAGATTTTTATTGAATTATCATCGATTTCTATCTTCTCGGGAGGCTCTCCACTTTTTGTTAGTATAGCCTTTCTCCTAAGATCATCTTTGTTAAATACCTTCTTCATTGTTTTTTCCTCCTTTTTGTTTTAGAATTTAAGCTTACATTTTGTTTATAAGTATGGGATTGCTCATGTCCATGTATGACAATCAGCTTATGGATAAAATAGTCATAAAGGGAGCAAGGCAACACAACCTCAAAAACATAGATTTAGAAATACCCAAGTACAAACTTGTGGTCATAACGGGTCCATCTGGCTCTGGTAAATCTACACTGGCTTTTGATACCATATACGCGGAAGGTCACAGAAGGTATGTGGAGTCTCTATCTTCCTACGCAAGACAGTTTTTGGGTATGATGGAAAAGCCTGATGTGGATGTGATAGAGGGACTATCCCCCGCCATAGCCATAGACCAAAAAACCACATCCAAAAACCCCCGATCCACCGTAGGAACAGTTACGGAAATATACGACTATATGAGGGTTTTGTGGGCAAACTTAGGCAAAGCTCAGTGTCCAGTATGCTCCAGACCTTTGGAAGGACTTTCCGCTCATGAGATACTCCAAAAACTGTGGGAGCAATACAAAGACAGGCGCATAGTTATTCTATCACCCTTGGTAAGAGGCAAAAAGGGAGAGTTTAGAGACACCTTTAGAGACTTAGACAGGATGGGATTTTCCAGAGTCAAAGTAGACGGTCAATACAAAAGGGTTTTGGAAGTCCCACCCCTAGAAAAGAACAAAAAGCACGACATAGACGTAGTAATAGATAGGTTAGTTTTGGAAGAAGAGGAGAGAGCCAGATGCCTAAATGCTATAGAGAAAGCCTTAGAACTTTCCGGTGGACTCGTTAAAATCGAAGATATACAGAGCTTCAAAGAGGAAGTATTTAGCGAGAAACTCACATGTCCAGACCATGGCTTCTCCATACCTGAGATTTCACCTCGACTATTTTCTTTTAACTCCCCTTACGGTGCATGCCCAACATGCAAAGGTTTGGGAGTAAAGTGGGAAATAGACTTAAAACTTCTCATAGATGAATCAGAAAAAGCAATAGACGCCATAAGAATAACGGATTCTGCTTACTTTAATTACCTTAAGTATCCCATTTTGAACATTCTCAAAAAGCTAGGTTACGATCCAAGGACTTTATTTAAGGAACTACCTCAGAGTGTAAAGAGCTTTATCCTATATGGAGGCACCTTGGAAGGCTCAGAGTTTGAAGGCATAATTCCGCACTTAGAGAGAAGGTTCATGGAAGAAATAAACTCAGAAAAAATAAGAGAAGAAATAGAAGAGTTTATAAGGGAGAAAGTGTGCCCTACATGCAGAGGTTCGCGCTTAAGAGAAGAAGCGCTTGCTGTTAAGGTTATGGGTAAAAGTATATGGGATGTGGTGCAATTACCTATAAAGCAAGAAATAGAGTTTTTTGAAAACTTACTCAAAACCTTATCTGGAAAGGATCTAATTGTAGGAGAGAGACTCATAAAGGAAATTTTAGATAGATTGAGATTTTTGCTAAATGTAGGTTTGGATTACTTGGAGCTATCAAGAAGCGCCACAACTCTCTCAGGTGGTGAGATGCAGCGCATAAGACTTGCCACACAGATAGGCTCTAAACTTACAGGTGTTTTGTATGTCTTGGATGAACCTTCCATAGGTTTGCACCCAAGGGATACGGAAAAACTTATAAACACGCTCAAAAGTCTGAGAGACCTTGGAAATACGGTTATCGTAGTAGAGCACGATCCAGAAACCATAGCATCCGCAGACTGGATTATAGACATGGGACCTGGTGCGGGGAAAAACGGTGGTCAGGTTGTAGCTCAAGGAACAGTCGAAGATATTAAAAACTCCGAACATTCATTAACTGGGAAGTATCTTTCCAAAAGGCTTTACATACCAATACCAACAAAGAGAAGACAAATCAGTAAGCACTTTATAAAAATAAGAGGAGCAAGGCTTCACAACCTAAAAAATATAGATGTAGACATACCTATAGGTTTGTTTGTGTGTGTAACAGGTGTTTCTGGAAGTGGAAAATCCACGCTCATATACGATATTCTTTGGAATTACGCAAGGGCTCTCTTTTACGGCGCAAGCGTTTCCTTGGAAGGTTTCGATTCCATAGAAGGATTGGAACACTTTGAAAGGGTTATAAACGTTGACCAATCTCCAATAGGTAGAACTCCACGTAGCAACCCTGCAACCTATATAAAAGTTTTCGACTACGTAAGGGAACTCTTTGCATCAACACCGGAGGCGAAAGCCCGAGGCTACACATCGAGCAGATTTTCCTTTAACGTAAAAGGGGGAAGGTGTGAAGCTTGCCAAGGTGAGGGAGTGATAAAGGTAGAGATGCACTTTTTACCTCCCGTTTACGTTACGTGCGACGTGTGTAAAGGTAAGCGATACAACAAAGAAACCTTAGATATAACTTACAAAGGAAAAAATATATCCGATGTCCTAGAGATGACTGTAGACGAAGCTTACGAATTCTTTTATCACCACACTCCCATAAGACGGAAACTTGAGTTTTTAAGGGATGTAGGACTAGCTTACATAAAGCTTGGGCAACCGGCGACAACCCTTTCAGGTGGTGAAGCGCAGAGAATAAAACTGGCAAGGGAATTATCGAAAAAGGAATCAGGGAGAACCCTTTACCTCTTGGATGAGCCAACCACGGGTCTCCACATGGATGATGTAAAGAAGTTAATAGATGTGCTTCAAAGACTTGTGGAAAAGGGAAATACGGTAGTTGTCATAGAGCACAACTTGGATGTTATAAAGTGTGCCGATTGGATCATAGACCTTGGACCGGAAGGTGGAAAGGATGGAGGTTACGTAGTAGCTCAAGGAACACCGGAGGACATTGCCAACAATCCAAACTCATACACAGGTATGTATCTTAGAAAGTATTTGAGTTAATCTTTTCACACCTCATTTGCTCTTGAGCTAACTTATACATTACCAAAAAGGTAGGAAGCATTGCATCCCAAAAGAATGTAAATATACCACCAACAACCTGTATATTCAAAGCAAGTAAAAAAGACAACAAAAGAGGATTTTCTATCTTGCATCTAAGCAAACTAACGTAATAAGAAATCATAATCCAAATTATCCCTAAAGTTCCTATTAAGCCTTTTTCTACTAGTTCACTAACTATAAATATGGACTCATATTGGTTTATAACGGGATTGGGCTCCAACCTTTTCCTTGGTTCTATGCCGTGTCCAATCAATAAAGCTAAAAAGTTACCTTCCTCTACGTCCTTTTTTATTACTTGGATACCTTCCTTAAAGAGATTCCATCTTTCGCTGGAAATAGCGTTAAAAGTATGCTCATCAAAAGCTTTTTCACCTTTTAACACTTGGTAAAGAGTTTGGAATCTGTAGTCATTGTTTACAAGATAAAGAGTAACGATGCCAAGCATCGAAAAAACAGTGGCAAATGTGAAAATTAAAAACTTTCTACCCAGCTTTTCCCTATAAAGCCAAACGACAATCAGAAAACTAATTAAAAACACCAAGTAAGCGCTTCTTCTAAAGCTTAAAAAAACCACGAACGAAAAGAGGAAAAACAACAAAAGATACCTCTTTTTCCTTGTGTGCAAGTATAAGGAAAAACTGGCAAAGGCAAAAAGAATATAGAGATTTCCCACTTCAAAAACGCCACCCCAGATGGGAGCTGGCATGCCAAATTTGTTCATCTTATACACAACAACAGGCAACACAAAAATACCCAATACAACCAAAAGCTTGTTAGCTTTGTAGAAATCCACTTTAAATCTTTCACCCAAAATGTAAGATAGCAGAGGTAATACACTTCTTTCTAAACCTTTTCCAATATCTTTAAATGCATAAAGAGCTGTAGAAAGCAAAGTCGGTAAAGCGTAAAGAACTAAAGGAAGACCCAAATTACCCATTTTTATACTCTTTTCTTTTACCGCTTTGTAAAAGTAAAGCAAAAGTGTTATTATCAAAATACCTTCATAGAGAGTTATGGAAAGGACCATACTTACTATGAGCACGTAAAACATGAATTTGATTATACTTTAATATTATGCTACCAAAACAAATTCATTACTTGGTAAACTCCTTTGGATATCAAGATACACTTAAAAAGGATAAAAAGGAATTAGCTAAGGAGTTTGAAGCTATACTAATAAAAGAGTTCCTAAAAGAAGCTTTTAAGCCTATTCTGGAGAACAAATCCTTTCAGAGTAAACTTTACTATGACACCTTCTTAGAAAACATAAGTAAAAAACTTGCTGACGCTGGAGGTGTAGGAATAGCAAAATTCATATTGGATAACTGGAAAGATGAAAAGGTTAAGTAATCTATCTTCTTTCATAGTTATGGATATTCTACAAAAAGCAAGTTTGCTCGATGATGTGGTTCATATGGAAATAGGCGAGCCAGACTTAGAGCCTTCTCCAAAGGTAATTCAAGCGCTACAGGAAGCAATAAAAGACAAAAGATTTTACTACACACCATCGCTTGGTTTGCCACAGTTGAAAGAAGCAATAGCAGAGCATTACTGGAATTACTATGGAGTTGATGTGTCACCGGAAAGAATAGCGATTACTGTGGGGACTTCCGGAGCTTTCTTGGTAGCTTACAGCGTTACCATGGACTTTGGAGATAAAGTAGCCCTTGCGGATCCATCGTATCCATGCTACAAAAACTTTGCATACCTGTTAGGTATCCAACCCATCTTTTTGCCCGTGGATGAATCTACCAACTACCAAATAACCGTGGATATGGTCAAAAGTTTGGATAATGTAAAAGCAATTCACATATCATCACCATCAAATCCCACTGGGACGTTGTATGATGAAAAAAACCTCAGGGACCTGTGCGAGTTTTGCGAGGAGAGGGGAATTTATCTTATATCGGACGAAATATACCATGGACTTGTTTATGAAAAGAAGGAAAGGACGGCTTTAGAATTTTCAGACAAGGTCATAGTTATAAATGGTTTTTCTAAAGCCTTTTGCATGCCAGGATTTCGCTTGGGATGGATGGTTTTGCCTCAGGAACTAGTAAGAAAGGCTGAAGAGGTTTTACAAAATCTTTACATTTGTGCACCCACACTCAGTCAGTATGCTGCTATTCATGCTTTTGATTACGAGCACTTAGAAACTGTAAAGAGCACATTCAGACGAAGGAGAGATATCCTATACAATGGCATAAAGGACGTCTTTGACGTAAAGGTAAAGCCTGAAGGAGCTTTCTATGTATGGGCATCAATAGAGAAGTATTCAGAAGACTCTTACGCTTTTTGTATGGATTTGTTAGAAAAAACAAAGGTAGCTCTAACACCTGGCGTAGACTTTGGGAAGAACAATACAAAAAAGCGTATCAGACTTGCTTACACAAGAGATGAAAAAGTTCTACTTGAAGGTATAAGAAGAATAAGGTATTATGTCGAGGAACTCAAAAGAGAATTCCACAAGAGTAATCCGTGGTGATAACCAAGTGTGTCTTCGCAAGCTCTCTCCGGATGTGGCATAAGACCAAATACGTTGCCCTCTTTGTTGCAAACACCTGCTATGTTGGATACAGAGCCATTTGGGTTGGCTTCTTGCGTGATGTCTCCATCCTTTGTGCAATACCTTAATACAATTTGGTTATTCTCTTCCAGAGTTTTTAGGGTATCTTGGCTTACGTAATATCTACCTTCTCCGTGGGCTATAGGAAGGGTCAAGACTTCACCGATTTCCAAATCTTGTGTAAAGGGTGTTTTGTTACTTTCCACTCTCAAATACACATCCTTACAAACAAATTTTAGGTTATGGTTTCTTAGCAAAGCGCCAGGTAGCAAATGAAGTTCTGTTAGAATCTGGAAACCGTTGCATATCCCTATAACATACTTTCCTTTTTGTGCAAATTCGTATATGGCGTATGCGAGTGGTGTTTTGCTCGCCAATGCTCCAGCTCTTAAATAATCCCCAAAAGAAAAACCACCTGGGACAATTACGCAGTCCACGTCCTGTATATTTGTCTCTGTGTAGTTTATGAATCTGACGGGTTTTCCTAAGATGTCTCTTATGACGTAGTAAGTGTCGTAATCACAATTAGATCCAGGAAATACGCATACACCAAATTTCATAAAGGCAATTATAACATGGGCTAATCCAACATAAACCTTAAAGTTAAATGAGCTAAAGGGCTTTTTTTATAAACCGAACCTTAACGAGAGGTTTTTATATTTTACAAATCGATAGGCACTTTGTTAGATGGATAAATATTTGGCTCATTAAATGAACCTAAAATACTACCAAATAGTCCCGGTGTATTACTTCTTCTTTATTTGTTTTGAGTATGTTCTTTACTTCTTCTCCCCGTTTTCTTAATATCTTTTTTATCTCTTCTGAAGAGAAGTTCACTTTACCTTTTCCGATTAGGAATCCATCCTCGCTTAGGATGCTTACCGTATCACCTTTGTCAAAGTATCCTTCTACTTTTACCACACCTGCAGGTAAAAGGCTTTTACCGGACTTTAAAGCTTTACAAGCTCCATCATCGATGTATAGAGCTCCTTTTGTCTCTTCCATCATGGCTATGACTTTCTTTTTCTGTTTTAATGGATATTTCTTTGCCTCTATTAGCGTCCCTTTGGTTTTTAGATCCCTTATGTGGATAAATTCTTCATCCTTACCCGTTATTATTACGTTAATTCCTATACTTGTCGCTATCTTGCTTGCCAAAAGTTTACTATACATGCCCCCGGTGCCAAACAAGGAACTTTCCTTTTTAACTAACTTAAAAGCCTCGTCTATGTTTTTTACGTGATTTACTATATTTCCATTATCATCTCTTAGACCGCCTGCTGTAGATAGAAAAACTACCAGATCCACATCCATCATAAAAGCCGTGTGAATAGCCAAAAAGTCGTTATCTCCAAAAATCAGTTCAGATACGGCTACTGCATCGTTCTCGTTTATAACAGGAACTATTCCCATACTCAGCATACGCTCCATGGTAGATTTTGCTGTTTGGAACTTAAAGTTTTCTCTAAAAACATCGGAAGTTAACAGAACCTGAGAAGGTATCAATCCATAATTGGTAAATATGGTATCGTATATGTGCATAAGGTAAGCTTGTCCTACGCCAGCAAGAACTTGCTTTAAAGAAATATCCTTAGGCTTCTCTTTTAGGTCTAACTTTTTCACACCGCATAGCACAGCACCCGAAGAGACAACCAAAATTTCATCTCCCTTGCTCTTAAGTATCTTTATAGCCCTTGCCAGATTAGACAAAAAACCAAAGTCTATATCACCTTCGTCTGTTTGTATGAGATTTGAGCCTATTTTGAATAGGATTCTCATTTTACGTAGTTGTATATAATTCCTTTACTCACAAAATCAGCTACCTTTGGATTGGTAGATTCCATAATTTCCTTAGGTGTTCCTATTTGTAGTATCCTTCCACTATCCACGATGGCAATCCTATCCGATATGGTAAAAGCTGTTATTAAGTCGTGAGTGACTACTATGGATGTGGTTCCTACCTTCTCCCTTAAGCTTAGTATTAGGCTGTCTATGAGCCTACTTGTTACGGGATCAAGCCCAGATGTTGGCTCGTCGTATATTATCAGTTCTGGATCTGTAGCTATAGCTCTTGCTATACCGACGCGTTTTTTCATACCACCGGAAAGCTCAGAAGGGTATAGATCTAATATGTCTTCTTTTAGGCCCACCAGTTTTAGCTTGTTGGAAGCAAGAGATCTGAGTTCTTCGTAGCCTCTGTTGGTTTTTTCTAAGTAATAAAAAACTACGTTCTCCCACACGCTTAAGCTATCGAATAAAGCTGATTCCTGAAATACGTAACCTATCTTTTTTCTCAATTCATCCAGTTCTTTAAAGCTAAGTTTTGAAAGGTCCTTGCCAAAGACCTCTACACTGCCACTGCTGGGTTGCCACAGACCAACCACGCATTTTGTTATCGATGTTTTACCACTTCCGCTACCACCCACTATACTGAATATTTCACCCTTGTAAACTTCTAAATTAATATCCTCAAGTATCTTCCTACCAAGTATTTCTTTGTGTAAGTTAGAAACTCTGACAATAGGCGTGTTCATTGGGATTTTAAAGCCTCAAGCACAGCCAAATCAAGATCCACCGCTTTCTTTAGATCTCCTGTATGAACGAATGGGATAGTTCCTACAATTGTAGCTCCTGGGAATAGGTTGTTCTCTACACGGTCTATTCCAATCTCAAAAACCGAGACGGGAAACTTTACAGATTCTATTCTCTCTATGAGAAGCTCCGCAGATCCGTAGCAAGAGAGCGCCTTGTCAGGAGCAAAGAGCATAATACTTGCCTTTTTGGTCTCAAGTAAATTCTTAGCGCTCTTAGAGTTTGAGCTAACAGCTACTCTTATCCTTCTTTCATCCATGGGATAAACCCAAGACACAAACGCTAAATGCACTTCATTATCTTGGGAAACACTTCCTAAAACTACCGGAAAAACATTCATATCCCTCATAAGATCTATAAGGTCTCTTGGTAACATCTCTTACCTCCTATCACTTATTTTCATAAAAGTATAAACCCTTTGAATAGTGGTTACAAAAGAACCTACTAAAACTATCAAAACTCCCAACTCCACAAAACCCAAAAGTATGCTCACCAAAAGAATTATCCATCTTTCTGGTCTTTCGAAGATACCCACTCTCAGATTGTATCCCAAACCTTCCGCTCTTGCTCTTGTGTAGCTTACACTGAAAGAAAAAAGCATAGCCAAAATACACATCAAGGACATCATTCCCTCAAACCTGAAGGTTAGAGCTATAAAAGGGAATGCATCGGAAAACCTATCCAACACGGAGTCCAAAAAGGCTCCAAATGTAGTGCTTTTGTTATACTTGCGAGCCAAACTCCCATCGCACGCATCGGCTAATGCACCCAAGGTAAGAAATAGCAGTGCTATTGCATCTTGATTTATGTATAGAAAGTATGAACCAATGACTATCAGTAGGAAGCCTAATACAGTTATAAGGTTAGGATGAACTTTAAACTGATGAAGGAGAGAAACAATGGGATCCAATCCTCTTTCAAGATAAGGTTTTAGTTCCTTTACTATTTCACTCATAGCTTTTGTAAACGGCGAGGGAGGGATTCGAACCCCCGGTGGGGCATAAAACCCCACAGCGATTTTCGAGACCGCCCCGTTCGACCACTCCGGCACCTCGCCTAGCAGGGTAAATATGCATTAGATCTGTTCCAGTATTATAATTCCATTTTCGACTTTCGCAAGTTCAGGAGAGCCTAAAGGTTTTCTGTCCTCATCGCTCATAATAGCTACTTTTTTGCCTATCCTAATTTGTTGGGGTAGCATTTCTAATGCCACAACAACACACGACTCGTCTCCGAGCGCTCCGGCAAAAGCTATCCCTCTCAACTTTCCCATAACAATAATATTACCAGAAGCTACCACCTGAGCATCCTTATTCACGTCTCCGAGCACCAAAATGTCGCCGTTATGTTCAATCTTTTGACCAGATCTCAAGTGCTTTCTTACAACAAGAAGCCGGCTCTTTATTTGAGGTTTTTCGGACTGAAGTGTCCTAACGCTTTGCATCTTATCGGATAAGGACTCTTCTAATTTTTTTAATTCGTCTTCTGTTAGGCATTCCTTCCCATCTATAAGAAAGTAGCTGTTGTAAAAGAGTTTGGATGACAGTTTTTCCTTTATCTTCCTTGAAAGGGTATCTAAATCTCCCCTTTCTTTTATCTTTATCAGTACAACTGGTAAGTTGATACCTTTTATTTCAATCATCTTTTCATTTGGCTCCGGGGGAGGGACTCGAACCCCCAACCTGGTGGTTAACAGCCACCCGCTCTGCCCGTTGAGCTACCCCGGATTTTTAAATATTTTACATAATCTAAATGAAAAAGGCAAGAATATGTATTAAATTTTAACTCCGATGAAGGACATTTTTACTCTCTCTTTTCTTGTAATATCGTATAACTTTCTTCTCTACTTTTTTTCGAAGGAGTATGGGTTACCGCTTTTCCCAAACGACAGATGGGGATACATAATACTTTTTTCGTACAACTCCGCTCTATACCTTTCTTGGTTCTTTGGCGAAAGAAAAACTACAGTGGGTTGGATCGCCTACCTTTTTGTATCCCAACTAGCCTTCTTTAGCGTATTTACCCAAGACTTTCTCATCTTTATAAATACATTGCCTTCATTGGTTTTAACTCTTTCTATCATATGGTTATTTGAATCACCAATGGAAAAAAGAATCAATGAGCTTATTAGAAAAAAGGAGGAGATCGAAAAGCAATTTATGCAAAACCAGGAAGAGATAAAAAAACTAACGGATATTATAAATATTAGGCAAGAATACATATCTGTGTTGTCTCAGGAAAAGGATGAACTTCTCGATAGAATAAGTCATCTAGAAAAGGAAAGCGAGGAAAAAGACAGACTAAAAAAGGAGTATAACGAGCTTCTAAAGAAGATAGAAGAATCTGAAAAAAAACTTAAAGAATACAAAAATAGGTTGGATGCTTTGGTGGAAGCAAACAAGAGGCTTTTTTCTATGATAGATTCTTCAATCAACAAGTATGAAAAAAAAGACGCTGGTGAGATTTCAAAACTAAGAAGTGAGCGTAAGAAACTTTTGAAGGAAATCTTAGAGCTTCAAGAAGTACTCGATGATTTGTATAGGCAAAAGGAGAGTCTTGAGGAAGAGAACAAAGAGCTAAAGAAGTTAAATGAACTTAGAGAAAGGGAACTGAGTGTGCTAAAGGTTAGGTTAGAAGAACTGGAAAAGGGTGTGCAAAATAGAATGAGTTACTATAAGGAGTTCTTTAATTTCACATTTGAAAACATAGAATTTAGCGAAGATTTTATTGAAGAGTTCATAAGGTTAGCCCACGAAAAGAAAAGGGAATTTATAAAAGAGCTTTTAATTCTAAATGTTAAAGATGTTACAGAAAAACTACAACCTATGAAGGGTTTAGATGGTATTTTTAAGCTAAAACCAAAGGGCGGTAGAATATACTTTACCTACGGCACAAACAGAAGGTGGAAAGTTATCGGTTGTATAGATACAGAGGATGATAAGGAAAAGGATAGGTATGTAAGAGATAAGCTTTACCGTAGGTTGATTTAAAAGTACTCATTGAAAAACCTTGAAAAGCTACGCTCCCAAAAAGAAAGCGTAATAGGTTTATATCTAAAGCT
>JBEPZA010000014.1:0-12523 GCA_041641075.1 Aquificaceae bacterium
AAGAAGTTCAGGCACTGCAAAGTCCTGTAGCAAAAGCTTTGAGGGACTTTCTCAGAAAATACACAAACAAAGAAGTGAAAGGATACGAACACATAGAGTTGGATTTAGGTCTTGATTCTCTGGGAAAGGTCGAGCTTCTTAGCTTCATAGAGAGCAGTTTTGGATTGTCTATCTCAGAAAAGGAACTTTCCAGTATGATGTCTTTGGATAAACTCATACAGTATATAGAAAAGCACAAAGAAAAGAAAGAAATTGTAGACATAAACTGGTCTGCCATCTTAAAGGAAAACAAAACTTTTGAGATAGAGAGCACCAATCTTCCTTTTTACATAGGAAGGCTTTTGCTTTACGCCTTTTTCAAACTTTACAACAGCTTGGATGTAGAAGGTGCGGAAAACATTCCAAAAGGACCGTGTATACTTGCTCCAAACCACGCAAGTTACTTAGATGGTTTTGTAATAGCGTGCTCCCTTCCAAAGGAGCATGCTCTTGACACCTTCTTTTTAGGAGATGAGTATTACTTTAGAGGTAAACTAAGAAGCTTGTTTGCCAAGCTAGCCCACGTTATAACCATAAACTTAAACAAAGACCTAAAAGGCTCTATGCAAAAATCAGCTTACGTGCTTAAGATGGGTAAAAAGTTGGTAATCTTCCCCGAAGGTGCAAGAACCAGAGATGGTAATTTACTGCCCTTTAAGAAAGGTTTTGCCATCCTCAGCAAAGAGCTTGGTATTCCAGTAATTCCCGTTGCAATTTTAGGCACTTACGAAAGCATGTCAATAAGGGACAAACTCCCAAAACCAGCAAAAATAAAAGTAATTTTTTTAGAGGCTATCTATCCAGATGGTAAAAGCTACGAGGATATAACTCAAGAAACTTTTGAGTCTATAAAAAAGGTTTTAGAAAGAAAAGGGACAGCCCATTAAGGGGCTATCCAGTTGTCCTTTTGAAGGACTTCTTCCATTTTCTCGGATACGTTTTGGGATATTCTGTAAGCGCAAAACTCCGGACCACACATGGAACAGAACTTGGCAGTTTTGTAACCTTCTTGCGGAAGTGTTTCATCGTGGTAAGCTCTTGCTGTTTCTGGGTCTATAGCCAACTCAAACTGCCTGTTCCAGTCAAAAGCAAACCTTGCTTTTGACATCTCAAGGTCCCAATCCCTTGCTCCGGGCCAGTTTTTGGCTACATCGGCTGCGTGCGCTGCTATTTTGTAAGCTATTAGTCCTTGTTTTACATCCTCTATGTTGGGAAGTCCTAAGTGTTCCTTTGGCGTCACATAACAAAGCATCGCAGCTCCATACCAACCAGCCATAGCAGCACCAATGGCGGACGCTATGTGATCGTAACCGGGTGCAACATCTATTACCAGAGGACCGAGGACATAGAAGGGGGCTTCGTGACAGACCTTTTGCTGAAGCTTTATGTTGTACTCGATTTGATCCATGGGGACGTGTCCAGGACCTTCTACCATAACTTGGACATCGTGTTCCCAAGCTCTCTTGGTTAGTTCTCCCAAAACCCTCAGTTCTCCAAGTTGAGCTTCATCCGAAGCATCTGCTATAGCTCCTGGTCTTAAGCCATCTCCCAAGGAGAAGGATACATCGTATTTTTTGAATATTTCACATATCTTGTCAAAGTGTTCATAAAGTGGGTTTTGCTTGCCATGCTCTACCATCCACTGTGCCATAATAGCTCCGCCTCTGGAAACAATACCCATTACCCTGTGTTGGACAGCTGGCAAAAACTCCCTCAAAACACCTGCGTGTATGGTCATGTAGGAAACGCCTTGCTGTGCTTGCTCTTCTATTACATCAAGTATTAGATCTACTGTCATGTTCTTGACTTGCCCTTTTGCTCTCTTGAGAGCCTCGTATATAGGAACAGTCCCTACAGGAACTGTGCTTGTTTTTATAACTGCCTCCCTTGTTTCTTTGATAGCATCACCGGTGGAAAGGTCCATTATGGTATCCGCTCCATACTTTAGAGCAACTTTCACCTTTTCTATTTCGCTAGGTATATCCGAAGCCAAGCCTGAGTTTCCAAGGTTTACGTTAACCTTTACCCTTGAGTTTATTCCGATACACATAGGCTCCAAATGCAAGTGGTTTATGTTGGCAGGGATTATCATCCTTCCCCTTGCTACTTCTTGGCGAACAAACTCTGGATGAAGTCCTTCTCTCTTTGCTACATAACGCATCTCCTCTGTTATTATGCCTTGTCTTGCAAGGTGCATTTGCGACTTGTTCTTAAATTTCTTTCTAGATTCGATCCATTCAGCTCTCAGCATACGCTACCTCCTAAATAAGTGGTTTTTAGTAATATAGATATCGATAATGTGTTTTCAAGATGAAGGATGTCAATGGAAGATTTTGGTAAGAGAAGTATTTTATATTGTTTTTTGATTATACCTCAGTCCCACCTAAAACTAAGTTTCTTATCCTTATGGTAGGCTGTGCATCCGTTACTGGCACACCTTGCCCATCCTTCCCACATGTGCCAATACTCCATCCAAGGTCACTTCCTACAGCATCCACGTCTTGCAATGCTTTTGGACCGTTTCCTATAAGCAGAGCAGATCTTATGGGGTATGTTATCTCGCCATTTTCTATCATGTAACCTTCCATTACATCAAAAACAAAGTCACCCGTAACTGTGTTCACCTCTCCTCCTCCCATCTTCACTACAAGTATGCCTTTTTTAGTGCTCCTTATTATATCTTCCGGATTGTCCTTTCCGGGAGCTATGTAGGTGTTTGTCATTCTGACCATCGGTATGTGAGCGTAGCTTTGTCTTCTACCGTTTCCGGTGGATTCTTTATTTTCTTTCATAGCTGTCAATCGGTCATACATGTAACCTACCAAGTATCCTTGGTCTATTAGAACTTTTCTCTTTGCAGGTGTAGCTTCATCGTCTACCGCAAAAGAGCCATTATATCCGTCTAAACTTGCATCATCTATTACTGTGACAAGTTCACTGGCAACCTTGCTTCCCAATTTGTCCTTGTATACGGAAAGTCCCTTCTGGACTAAATCCGCTTCCAGTCCATGTCCTACGGCTTCGTGAATCATGGTTCCCCCTGCCTGAGAGGACATAACCACTGTAAAGTTGCCAGCGGGTGCAGGTTTTGCGGATAGCATAAGCAACGCTCTTTGTGCCGCTTTACTTGCCACCTTTTCCGGTGGGACTTCATCGAAAATCTCAAAACCCTTCTGAGCCCCCAAAGATTCGTATCCTCTCTGGAGAGTAAAGCCATCACTTGCCACCACCTCTGTAAAGAAAACTACCCTTTTGTTTATGTCGTGAGCAGATTCACCCAGTGTGTTGACTACGTAAATTTCTCTTGTTTTATCCATCAAAACCGCTAAGACTTGCTTTATTTTTTCCCCGTAACTTCTAGCTGCTTCATTGGCACGAATTAGAAACTGTTTTCTGTAGTTTAGGTCTACATTATCTATATCTATGAGCGTAGATGTCCAGGCGTATATGTGTTTTTTTCCCATACTTACGCATCCATGTCCCTCTCCCCTGGCTAATGTTTTCGCTATTTCCAGCATACTCTCGTAAGTTATTTCCGTCGTGTAGCCGTAGTAAGTTCTGCCATCTTTTATCAGTCTTATACCTACACCTTCATCTATCCCAAACTGGATTTTGTCTATTTTGTTATCCTCTAAATGCATCCTGCAAGTGCGTGATCTTTCGTAAAATATCTCCCCATACTGCCCACCTTGGGACATAAGGTTGGAAAGTATGTAACCTGCTTTCTCTTTTATCAACTCTACGTGGTAGTTCATCAGAGAACTCCTTTGTTTATTAATCTAGCTATGTCTTTGGCAAAGTAAGTTATTATCATATCAGCTCCCGCCCTCTTTATGGATATTAAGGTTTCTATCATAACCTTTTCTTCATCTATCCATCCAAGCCTTCCGGCGGCTTTTATCATTGAATACTCACCGCTTACGTTGTATGCACAAACGGGAAGTAAGGTCATTTCCTTTACTCTGTATATGATATCCAAGTAAGCTAAAGCTGGTTTTACCATCACAATATCTGCACCTTCCTGAATGTCTAGAAGAACCTCTTTTAGAGCTTCCCTTGCGTTTGCTGGATCCATTTGGTAGCTTCTTCTGTCTCCAAAGGAAGGAGCGGACTCTGCAGCTTCTCTAAATGGACCGTAGAAAGATGAAGCAAACTTGGCAGAGTAAGCCATGATGGGTATGTCTTTGAAACCAGCTTCGTCTAAAGCTGATCTTATGGCTTGGACCATCCCGTCCATCATTCCAGAGGGTGCAAGCATAGAAGCCCCATTTTTTGCATGGGAAACTGCTTGTTTTTTCAGATTCTCCAAGGTTTCATCGTTACAAACTGTATCGCCGCACAATACACCACAGTGTCCGTGTGTTGTGTATTCACAGAAGCAAACATCCGTTATAACATACATGTCAGGAACTTCTTTTCTTATAGCTCTTAAAGCCCTTTGGATGATTCCATCGTCACTCCATGTATCTGAGCCTACTTCGTCTTTATTTTCGGGAATGCCAAACAAAATCACAGCTGGGATACCTAAATCTCTAACTTCCTTTACCGCATCCGCTACTTTGTCTATGGTATACCTAAATATACCTGGCATAGAAGGGATTTCTTCTACTATGTTTTCGCCATATCTTACGAAGATTGGACAAACCAAATCGTCCAGTGAAAGCTTGGTTTCTCTAACTAACTTCCTTATGTTTTCGTTCCTTCTTAGCCTTCTGGGTCTTAGCTTAGGAAACTCCATAGAATTAAATTATAGTCCTTTCTGTATTATAATTAATACATTAAGACCGCACCTTTCCTTAACGGGTTTGCCCTTAAAGGGTGTGTGGGAAAGGGTGGCAAAAACCCGAAGGAGGTAAGTATGTCTGTAATATCCATGAGAGATTTGCTTGAAGCTGGAGTGCACTTTGGGCACTCAAAAAGTAGATGGAACCCCAAAATGGCTCCATACCTCTACGGAGTCAGAAACAACATACACATCGTGGATCTGAACAAAACCGTAGTGTATCTGGAGCAAGCTTACCACTTTGTAGCTGACAGTGTAGCCCAAGGTGCAACGGTGCTTTTTGTAGGCACCAAAAAACAGGCAAAAGATGTTATAAAGGAAGAAGCGGAAAGATGCGCAATGCCCTATGTTAACGAAAGGTGGGTAGGTGGACTTTTGACAAACTTCAGGACTGTAAAAAAGAGCATACTAAAGCTAAAAACTCTGGAAAGGATGGAAGCAGAAGGCGTCTTCGATGTTCTACCAAAAAAGGAAGTTAGACAACTAAAGCGTAAAATGGAAAGGCTAAGAAAGCTTTACACAGGCATAGGCACTCTTGAGAGGATACCTGACATTATGTGGGTTGTAGACACGGTTAGAGAGCACATCGCCATACAAGAAGCCAAGAAGTTAGGTGTTACCGTGGTTGCTATCGCTGACTCCAACTGTGACCCAGATGTAATAGACTACCCCATACCGGGTAACGATGATGCTATAAAATCCATAAAGCTTCTTACTTCCAAGATAGCGGACGCAGTAATAGAAGGAAAAACAAGAAGAGAAAGCTTGGGAGAAGAAGGCGTAATTCAGGTTCCAAAGCGCAGAGTTATAACCGTAGGAGAAGAAGAAAAAGCCTTATTTGAAAAAGCAATGGAGATGTCCGAGAAATACGAATACATAGACAAAGGTGCAGAAGACATGGAATAAAAAGGAGGTGAGATATGATAAGTGCAGAGATGGTAAAGAAGCTCAGGGAGATGACCGGTGCAGGCATGTTAGAGTGCAAGAAAGCTTTAGAAGAAGCACAAGGAGACATGGAAAAAGCGAAAGAGATCTTAAGAATAAGAGGACTAGCCAAAGCCGAAAAGAAAGCAGCAAGGGAAACAAAAGAGGGCATAATTCAAACATACGTTTCTGAAGATAGAAAGTTAGGAGTGATACTGGAACTCGATTGCGAAACGGACTTTGTGGCAAGAAACGAACAATTCAACGAACTGGCTCTAAACTTAGCCAAGCACATTGCCCATGTGCACGAGAACGCAAACAAAACTGGCTCTGGGGATGATATTGCTAATCAGCCATACTACGCAGACGCATCCAAAAGTGTGGGAGACGTGCTAAAAGAAGCGATAGCAAAAATTGGTGAGAACATTGTCCTGAGACGTTTTGTTAGGTTTGATGCCCAAGGTTTAGTTCATGCATACGTTCATGGCGTAGGTAGGGTTGGCGTCCTCTTGGAATACACTGCACCTCAAGTGGATGACAAAGTGTTGAGAGTGGTTCAGGATGTAGTTATGCAAGTTGCTGCTATGAAAGCCGAGTTTGTAGACACAGATTCAATACCTGCCCAAGTCTTAGAAAGAGAAAAGAGGATACTTGCTGAGCAAACACGCCAAGAAGGAAAGCCAGAAAACTTGATAGACAGGATTGTGGAAGGAAAACTCAAAAAGTTTTACCAAGAAAAGGTATTGTTGGAACAACCCTTTATAAAAGACGATAAAAAATCAGTAAAAGACTACATAAAAGAAAGCTCAACAAACGTGGAGATAGTAAGGTTCGTAAGATATGAAGTAGGTGAAGCTTAGATGGAGGTAGACAAACCCCTATACCGTAGAATCCTCATAAAACTCTCAGGGGAAGCCTTTGCGGGTTCTTCTGAATTTGGTATCGATGCGAATTTTTTGGAATTCATCTCTTACGAGATAAAAAGTGTTTACGATTTAGGTGTGGAATTAGCCATCGTCATAGGTGGAGGTAACATATTTAGAGGAATAGAAGGTTTAGAAATAGGCATAGACAGGGCTACGGGCGATTATATGGGAATGTTAGCCACGGTTATAAACGCATTGGCTCTTCAATCCGCACTTGAGAGAATAGTTAATATACCTACCAGAGTCCTCTCTGCCATAGAGATGAGAGCTATAGCAGAGCCTTACATAAGAAGAAGAGCCATCAGACACCTAGAAAAAGGAAGAGTGGTAATATTTGCAGCGGGAACGGGAAACCCCTACTTTTCTACGGATACCGCTGGAGCACTGAGAGCGGCAGAAATAGGTGCCGATGTTCTCATAAAGGCTACTAAGGTGGATGGCATATATACGGACGATCCTATGAAAAACCCAAAGGCTGAATTAATAAAAGAAATTACGTATATGGAAACCATAAGTAGAGGACTGAGAGTGATGGACCACACTGCAATGACGCTCTGTATGGAAAACAAAATACCCATACTTGTAGTCAATATAAACAGAAAAGGAAACCTACTAAAAGCAGTTTTAGGAGAGAACATTGGCTCAGTTGTAAAGGGAGGTTAGAGATGATAGAAGATATCTTAAAGTCTACGGACCAGGATATGCAAAAGGCGGTGAATTACTTCAAGAATGAGATATCTGGTTTAAGAACAGGTAGAGCTTCAACATCCCTAGTTGAAGAGCTAAAGGTAGAGTATTACGGCTCCAAAGTCCCAATAAAACAACTGGGCAGTATATCCATACCAGAACCTAATCAAATACTTATACAGGTTTGGGACTCAAACGCTGTGGCATCGATCGAGAAGGCAATAATGGAAAGCTTGAACCTAAATCCCCAAAGACAGGGGAACACCTTGAGACTTACCCTGCCACCACTTACAGAAGAAAGAAGAAAGGATTTGGTAAAGATGCTTCACAAAATGGCGGAAGAGGCACGGGTCGCCATAAGGAACATAAGAAGAGACGCAAAAGAAATGATTGAAGATGTAGAAGGCATATCGGAGGACGAAATAAAGAGAGCTATAGAGAAACTCCAGAAAATCACCGATAAGCACATAGAAGAAGTGAACAAACTTGCGGAAGCAAAAGAAAAGGAGATAATGAGCATATAATAAAATGAAACTCCAAAAGGTAAAGGACTTATTAAGACAAGAGGGTTTAGATGCTTTTCTCTTTTCTTCTCAAGCCAACGTCCAGTATCTGACTGGCTTTAGATCAACGCACGCTTACGCTATTGTGGCACTGGAAAGTAATTATCTATTGACGGACGCTCGATACTATGAGAGAGCCAAAGACACAAAAGGTTGGGAAGTTATACTGATAACAGGTCCAGCACTGAAGATTTTAAAGAAATTCATAAAAGAAAAAAACTTAAAAAACGTAGGTTACGAAAAGGATAGGGTAAGTTGCGAGCTTGCAAGAAAGCTCAAGTCAAAAGGCATAAAGTGGAGAGGTTTTTCTGGGTTTTTAAACAAACTGAGAGCTGTAAAAACTAAGGAAGAAATAAGCATTATGAAAGAAGGTGTCAGTATAAGTGACAAGGTATACCAAAATCTTCTTTCCTTTGTAAAACCTGGCATGAAAGAACTAGAAGTTCGTGCTTTCCTTATTGGTGAATTTTTAAAACATGGCGCTTTGGGTGAGAGCTTCCCCGCTATAGTGGCTTCTGCAGATGCTTCCGCTGTGCCTCACTGGGAAACATCCAACCAAAGTATAATTCCCAACGCTCCTCTTCTTGTGGATATGGGACTTGTTTGGAAAGGTTACTGCACAGACTTTACAAGAACCATTTTCTTAGGCAAGGCAAACCAAGACTTTAAGAAATTATACAACATAGTCAAAGACGCACACCTTTATGCCTTGGAAGCTGTAAAGGAAGGAACACCAATAGGAAACGTGGACAAAAAAGCTAGAGATTACATAGAAAAGAAGGGTTTTGGAAAGTTCTTTACACACTCCACGGGGCACGGTGTAGGTATAGAAATTCACGAGTATCCAAGGGTTTACTACAAAGGAGATGATGCTAAAACATTAATCACAGAAGGTATGGTCTTTACCATAGAACCGGGGATATACATACCTGGTGAGTTTGGTGTAAGGCTTGAAAATATCGTAGTTGTTGAAGATGGAATTGGTAAACCCCTATCTTCAGTTTCACTGGATTTGGTGGAAGTTTGAAAGCTTCTCCTTAATACTTAAAACACAAAAAATTTGATTTTGCGTAGGTGAATAATCGCTCTCACAGAGTTAGAGCCTAAATACTCCTACTTCAGATAACTGTTTTTTATTCATGAGTGCTTTTTTTTGAGTGAACTATACGCGGTATACTGAAATCTAACTGTGTTACACGTAAAATTCATACTTTCGAGTCTAGGGATTACGTATAAACGTAACTTTGTTTGCATTAAAATTAAAATTTCTAATCACAAATGCGGAGGTAAGGAATGAATATTGAATTCATAGGAAAGGGTATCACTTGGACAGATGCTATGAAAAGCTTTGTCGAGAGTAAGCTTGAGAGGTTCACAAGATTTCTAAAGGAAGCAGAAGAAGACCAGGTGGAAATTGTTGTAACCATATCTTCCTCACGTGCAAAGCAAAAAGATGTCCCAACAGATAGCAGACCCACATACTACAGGGTTGATATAGACATATACCTCAAGACTTGGGGTGGTGGAACGGTTCATGCGTGGGACGAAGATATAGACGCCTTCTCCGCCTTAGATAAGGTCCTGGATGAGGTAGAAAGACAGATAATAAAACTAAAACAAAGAAGACTTGAACTAAGAAGAATAGGCGCAAAAGAAAAAGAAAAACAACACATGGCACAGGTGTTTCCCACGGAAGAAAGGGAAAGACCTTTGGTAGTTGAAGAGGAGTTAATTTTGGAAAAACCCATGAGTTTGGAAGATGCCCTTTTGGAACTTCAAACATCTGGTATCTACTTTTTACCCTTCTTGGATGCTAACACAGGCACACTGAGAATTATCTACAGAAAAAGAGGAGGAAACTTTGGGGTTATAAACACAAAGTGTAAAGGATTATAAGGGGCTTTGCTTTATGTAGCCCCTCTCTTTTAGGAATTTACTAAATATCCTTAGAGATTCCGCCTCTAAATCGCTTAAGCCATTACTTAAGCACTCTAAAAAGTACTCTCTGAGCTCCTCTTGAGAGTATCCCAACACGCTTACTCTACCGAGCCGAAGGTCCTCAAAAAAGGCGTATAGTGACCTTTTGCATAAGTCGTAAATCTTTTCAACCAGAGTATGGGCATACTCCCTTCTCACAAGAAAAAGAGCAAAAACGAAGGGTAATTTATTGACCTTATACCACTCGTAAGCCAAATCGTAAAAGTGTGGATAGTTCCCCTTCTTTTTTTCCTCTAGGGCTTCGTCTCCTATCAAAAGCAAAGCATCGACATCGTTCCTTTCTTCCGTATAGATAGGTTTCAAGCCATAAATGTGTTCCAATACATAAAAACATAAATACTTGGAAGTCAGGGAGTTACCGGTAAGATATACCTTCCGAGCATATTGTATGGGCTTTTTAGAGAAAATGCCTACAGAACAGACTTTTTCTTTGGAAGAGATAGATATACTGGGTACGTACACATACTTCTGTGGATTTATCAGATACTCAACAGATGACACTATGCCAGCATGAATTTCTCCCTTTCTCAGCATGGTGACCAAGTGGGAAGGATGCCCTTTTATAAAGTTCATCTGTGGATCATCCCATTTGTAAAAAAGGGGAAGAGAGTTAAGATACTCAACTCTGCCAATTCTGTACATAGAGTATAAAACTTAAGCTCTATACGCTAAGTTCAAATCTTTCATGGGAATTGTTGGCCTTAACTTTTTGGTATTGTGGTTGTCTGTTTCTCTCTTCTCTTCTATCTTCTGGTCTGCTGTCTGAATATAAAAGAGTGCCATTAATTTGCAAAGCCTCTAAACGAAATCCTATACTGTTTAAACTTTCGACCAATCTATTGATTTCGCCTCTGAAAATGTATCCAAGATCCGATTTAAGATCCACGCCTACTCTAATACTGTCTCTCACGACTCTTATGCTTATGTCCGTCTCCTCAAGACTAACACGTACGTATTTATGCTCTACCATTTGGTATTCCTTACTTCTTGATTCTACATGATTAACTACCTTATTGTCTATAAGTTTTTCTCTTTGCTCTATGTTGTAACTTACTTCTTTTGGTAGTTCTTCAAAGCCCTTCTTTGCTTGTCTTTGGTCGTTACCTTCCACAACTTGTTTGCTGTTAGAAAGTTGGGCTGTGTTATTTTCCTCAAGAAATACCTTATTATCAACTACGCTAAGCGTTCTGCGGTGATGCATATCAGAACTGTTCCTGTTCTCGTAAAGGTCTTTGCCCGCCATATTATCAAGAGTTCCGTTATCTTTTACGATGTGAGTTTGTGGGTTTTCTGAATGCTTGGTGCCATCCTGTGAATTACCAAGAGAATTGACAGCAACTTTCCAATTCCAAGAAGCGCTAGGATGTTCGTAAGGAACTTCACCTGGTTTGGTATACGCTAATGCTCCTGTCACTGTTGATGATGATACATCTTTTGATACATTCTCCATCTTACTATCAAAACTAAATGAATTATTGCTTGCCTGCAATCTTGAAACTTCGTACATATACGAATCACTAATCATTTTCTCAAGGTCCTTTGGGGAATTTAGGATAGTGTGGGGGATAAGAAGGTATGGTGTATTTGGCATAGGAATGAGCGTCAAAGTTGATAGAAAAGCTTCGTGATTTGAAATTTTTTCAGCCTTAAAAAGATCTGCACTTTCTATGGTTTTCAAAAGTATAGACAAAAAGCCTGTATCATCTTTTCCTTTATACAAGGAAAAAACCAATTCTTTATGTGCGTTATTTATCCCCTCAACCCTCATTATGGTTTAATATAAGTCTAAGCTTATATACATGTCAAGTAAAATATTTTTGAAGCAAAGGAGGGCATGATGATAAAATTTGGGACTGATGGGTGGAGAGCTACAATAGCTGATGAGTTCACTTTTGAAAACGTAAGAAAAGTGGCATCGGCTCATGCTCAGGTTTTGATAAAACAAAATAAGAAAAGAGTAATAATAGGTTACGACCACAGATTTATGTCGGAGCACTTTGCAACAGAAGTTTACCAAGTCTTTAGAAGTTTTGGACTAGATGCGTATCTTACGCAGAGATTTTGCACCACCCCTATGGTTTCATTTGCTGTAAAGTATATGGGATTTGATAACGGAGTAATGATAACAGCTTCGCATAACCCTCCACACTACAACGGTTACAAGATAAAGGACTCCTTTGGAGGTTCAGCAACTACGGACTTTATAAAGGAGGTGGAAAGTTTAGCAAACACTTTGCAAAGCTTACCAAATTTTGAAAATTACGCTCCTCAATACGTATCTGTAGAGGAGGAGTACATAAAAAAAGTGCGTGAAATGGTAAACGTAGAGATATTAAAGGAAAGAGATTTAAAAATAGTGCACGATGCCATGTATGGAACTTCCAGCGGTTTACTTTCAAAAGCTTTACACGACACAAGGTGTCAAGTGTATCAAATAAGATCTTACAGAGACACCCTCTTTGGAAACCACGCACCCGAACCTGTTGAGAAAAACTTAAAACCTTTGATAGAAAAGGTAAGGAGTATTTCGGCAAATATTGGTATTGCTAACGATGGGGATGGAGATAGAATAGCTTTGGTAGATGAAAAGGGAAACTTTGTTA
>JBEPZA010000015.1:0-12208 GCA_041641075.1 Aquificaceae bacterium
AGAAACTATCCAGTGTGGTCTTTGACCACATAGAGGACAATAAAATGTTTTTACCTTTCTTAGCACTTCAAGCTGTCAAGTTCAAACCACCCATAGGGTTTTTTGGTAACTTTGTAGTGGAAAAGACGGGAGATCACAAAGGAGCATTTGATATAAAAAAGGGTGGTATATTCCCCATATCGCAGGGTATAAGAGTTTTATCTCTTGAGCACAAGATAAAAGAAACTAACACCTTCGATAGAATTAAGGCATTGGAAAAATTAAACATAATAAGCAAAGGCTTCTCAAACGACCTACAGGAGTCTTACAGGTTTTTGAGTAGTTTGAGGCTAAAGTTCCAGGCCATGAAAATAAAAGAGGGCAAGAACCCAGATAACTACATAATACCAGACAGATTGAGTAAGATGGAAAAAACGCTACTTAAAGATGTGTTCAAAATGGTAGAAAGTTTTCAGGATTTCCTATACAATCACTATAACCTTAGATACTTCGCACAATGAAAAGACTAATCTATAAATTACTTAACAGTAAAAACTTTGATTTTTTTAACTGGGACATAGACTTTAATAAGAAAATAAAAGACACTTGCTTTGTTGTTTTCGATACTGAAACTACGGGTTTGGATCTGAAAAAAGATTATCCTATATCCATAGGTGCTGTAAAAATAAAAAACCTGAGCTTTAGTTTTTCAGAAGCTTTCTACGAAAACTTAAGAGCTCCTAAAAGGTTCGAAGAGTCCATAAAGGTTCATGGAATAACACCTATGGATTTGCAAGAAGGTATAAGTGTGGAAGCTGTTTGCAAAAAATTTCTTGAATATGCTAAAGGATGCCTTCTTGTAGGTTTTTTTGTGCATATAGATGTAAGCATGCTCAGAAAAATAGTAAAAGATGGATGCAAAGGAGCCTTTCTCCCATACACCTTAGATGTATTAGATCTTTACACACCAAAAAAGCCACATCACATCCCAACCCTTGGGGAGTTACTGGAAGACTTAAAACTTCCTAAGTCTACCTTTCACAATGCTCTGGATGATGCTTACATGACTGCATTAGCCTTCTTAAAGCTTATTAAGCCTTATCAAGAAAGACCGCTAAAGTCCCTTCCTATAAAGGTGTGAATGTTTCGTCAATATTCATCAACAACGAAACTTGGTAGACATGCAAATTTTTATTGAGTATTCTTTATTCTCAAGCTCTCATACATTTTTATCATCTCAAGGACTTCTCTTAGCTCATTTAAAGGCACCATATTAGGACCATCTGACAGGGCATTGTCTGGATTAGGATGAGTTTCCATGAAAATTCCATCGCAACCAACAGCTACCGCAGCTCTTATTAATGGCTTTACAAACTCCCTCTGACCGCCAGATTTGTTTCCAAGACCTCCTGGAAGTTGAACACTGTGCGTTGCGTCAAATATGACCTTTGTGAATTCTCGCATTATGACCAAGCTCCTAAAATCCACGACTAAGTTGTTATACCCAAAGGAAAACCCCCTTTCTGTAACATAGAAGTCTCTTGCACCCGCAAATTTTAATTTCTCTACTATGTTTTTTGCATCCCAAGGAGCTATAAACTGTCCTTTTTTTACGTTTACGCATTTGGCATGCTTTGCCGCTTCAAGTAAAAGGTCCGTTTGCCTACAAAGAAAAGCGGGAATCTGAACTATATCAACCACCTCTGCTACAGGTTTTACTTGCCAAGTTTCATGAACATCTGTAGTGATTTCCAGACCAAATTCGTCTTTAACTTTGCCCAATATCTTAAGACCTTCTTCAAGACCTGGACCTCTAAAAGACAGATGCGATGACCTGTTTGCTTTGTCAAAGGAAGCCTTAAACACGAATTTAAACTCCTTGAAAGTCTCAGAAAGATTTTTCAGCTCTTGTGCAACCTGAAAAACTACACTCTCGTTTTCTATAACACACGGACCAGCTATTATAAGCATAGGAATAAGTATAACAGTTTTATGATTGATTGAGTTCACACTCTTTTTTGAGTCTTTGTGAGTCTTTTGATGCTATGGTAGTCTCCTATACGAAGTTTATTCCAAAATATATTGAGTAATTCTAAAAACACCAACGCAGTAGTTTCTGCATCATCCAAAGCTCTGTGACTTCTTTTGACCTCTATACTGAAAAAAGATGCTAAATCCTGAAGAGAGTAACTACCTAAATTTGGTATTAAATTTTTTGCCAGTTGCAAAGTGCAAATATTAGGGTGTTTAAATTTCTTGCCATACATTTGCTTATAATACTTGTCAATAAACTCTATGTCCTTTTCCACGTTATGTGCTACTATGATGGAATCGCCTATGAAATCTAAAACTTTTGGGAGTATGCTTTCAAAGTTTGGCTTCCCTACAAGCATAGCGTTCGTTATACCTGTCAGTTGGGTTATACGGGAAGGCACTTGACAAACAGGCTTTACTAAGGTCGTAAACTTTTCAGTAATTACGCTCCCTTCTACTCTCACAAGAGCTATCTCTATGATTTCTCCTCTCTCCGTGTCAAAACTTGTGCTTTCTATATCCAAACTCACAAAAGAACTCTCAAGAAGGATTTCCTTCATGGTATTTCCTTCACTTTGGGACCATCAGGTTTTTTCAAAAACTTGGGATCTACAATTCCCTCAAGCTCGTCTTCCTCCTTGGAATCCTCAGATTGTCTATAGCATACGCCTTGTGTTCCTTCTACGAATACCATAGGAAGTGGACAACTTACTACGGTCGTGCCTTCTGGTAGCGGGAAATCTTCCTTCGGGTACAGGTAAGCAGCTACAGACATAAAATCTATCCATATAGGAAGGGCCACTCTAGCACCTGCCATCCCCTTCCCCATACTTTTTCTTAAATCAAATCCAACCCAAACACCTGTTACTATGTTGGGCGAAAATCCAACAAACCAGGCATCCGCATAGTCGTTGGTGGTCCCTGTTTTACCTGCTATTATTCTATCCATAGAGCTAGCAGATGCGGCTGTTCCTTCCAAAACCACCGCTCTGAGCATATCTACAAGCACTCTAGTCTCCTGTGCAGGTAGCACAGCCTCACATTGAGGTGTTTGTTCTTCAAGTATCCTTCCATCTGGAGCAACGATTTTTTGTATAAAGTAAGGCTTACAGTAGTTACCAAGATTCGCAAAAGCTTGGAATGCAGACACCAGTTCAATTGGCGTAACTTCTATACTACCCAAAGCCATGGAGTAATACGGCTTTAGCTCTATGCCTAAGGATTTGGCAATCTCTATGGGCATATCAAATCCAATATCAGCCAAAAGATTTACAGTTGCCGTGTTTACACTCTTTGCCAAAGCCTGTCTTAATGTTAGAGTGCCATACTCTGCACCTTCATAATTGGATGGCGTCCAATTTCTCCCGGTAGAAGGGTCATAAAAGCTTCTGGGTGTAGCATCTACTATAGAAACTTGAGTATAACCTTTCATCAAAGCAGCAAGGTATATTATGGGTTTTATAGCAGAACCAGGTTGCCTTTTGGCGTAAACGGCTCTGTTGTATGGACTTCTAAGATACGAGTAACCTCCAACCATTGCCCTAATTGCTCCGGTAGATACGTCTAAACTAACTAAAGCACCCTGTAAATCAGGCAAAATTTCTAAGCTTAAATTTTTTCCTTTCCTATAAAACCTTACAAATACGTAATCACCTTTTTCTAAAATCAAGTTGTTTCTAGGCAATATAAACTCCTTATCACCTAGTGAAATTTTCACTTCATTTCCCGTAAGACCTAATACTTTGGATATGTAGACCTTTCCAGGTTTTTCTTCCACCACCTGCTGCTGATACATTTTCTCAGCTTGGTAAGGATCCTCAGGCAGTATGGGTATTCCATTGGCTTTGGCTACTCTAAGAACACCCCTTTTTAGAACTTCTTGAGCATGATTCTGAAGATCTCTATCTATGGTAGTATAGACCTTATAACCACCTCTTAGTATTTGCTCTCCATACTTCTCTACCAGATAATCTTTTAGGTAATCTAGAAAGTAATCCATACCGTAATATCTACTCTCAATATTGACCTTTATGGGTTTTTGGATGAGCCTTTCATACTCCTCCTTTGATATATGTCCATCTTCGTACATTCTGTAAAGTATGTAATCCCTCCTTTCCTTTAATCTATCGGGATTTCTAAAAGGATTAAACCTCGACGGAGCTTTAGGAAGACTTGCGAGCACAGCTGCTTCTTCCACAGAAAGTTCTTTTACACTTTTTCCAAAATACACACGAGATGCAGCTTCCACACCATAAGCACCTTGACCCAGGTATATATAGTTAAGATACATTTCTAAAATCTTATCCTTGTGGAAGGCTCTTTCTATTTTGATAGCTAATATGGCCTCTTTAATTTTGCGTGTAATGCTTCTTTCTGGTGTTAGGAATAAATTTTTAGCGAGCTGCTGGGTTATAGTGGATCCGCCCTGAGTTACTTCTCTACTGATTAGATTAACAATCAAGGCTCTCACTATAGCTATAGGATCTATACCAAAGTGGCGGTAGAAGTTTCTATCCTCGGCAGATATGAAAGCATTTCTCACATGAGGGGGAATGTTTTGAATGTCTACATAATAACGTCTCTGCAAGGCAACATCACCAAAAACTCTATTTTTGTAGTCATATACTACCGTAGCTTCTGGAGGGTGCCAGTCTTTTAAAGACTCTACAGATGGAAGGCCTGGAATAAGCACAATCGCATAAAGTATTAACAAGACGAGAGGGGTAAATAAAATTCCAGTTAGAATTAAAATTGCCTTTTTCTTCATAACTCCAAAGAATAAATTATAAAACCGATGGAAAAACTTCCAAGTTATTTAAACTTGAGCGATACACAGTGGAAGGAGAGGGTTGAAAGAGCTCTCTCTATGCTTGAAAGTTGTTATGTATGTCCACATAGGTGTGGTGTAAACAGATTGAGAGATGAAAAGGGTTTTTGTAAAACCGGTAGATACGCGATAGTAGACTCCTATTTTCCTCACTTTGGCGAAGAGAAACCCATTCGTGGCACAAGAGGCAGTGGCACCGTGTTCTTCTCATGGTGCAATATGAAGTGTGTCTACTGTCAGAATTACCAAATAAGCCAGTTAGGAGAAGGGACATTGGTCACACCATACGAACTGTCTCGTATATTCCTAAGGCTTCAAAGTATGGGTTGCCATAATATAAACCTAGTCACTCCATCTCACGTAGTTCCCCAAATCATAGAATCACTGTATTTGGCGGCAAAAGATGGTCTTAAGATACCCATAGTTTACAATACATCCTCATACGATAGTTTAGATTCTATCAAGCTATTGGATGGTATAGTTGATATTTACCTTGCTGATTTAAAGTATGCAAGCAACGACCCTGCAAAGAAATACTCAAAAGTGAAGGACTACTGGAACATAGCTCAAGAAGTCATAAAAGAAATGTATAAACAAGTGGGGAACTTAAAATTAGATGAAAAAGGGGTTGCATACAGAGGTTTGCTAGTCAGACACCTTGTCCTACCCAACGGTATCTCTCAAACACAAGACGCACTGTCTTTTCTAAAAACGATCGATGAAAAATTAGCTGTAAATATAATGAATCAGTATTATCCCATGTATAAGGCTTTCAATTACCCTGAATTGAGTCGCAAAATAAATTCTAGGGAATACAACGATGCTTTGAAGCTAGTAGATAACTTGACCTTATTTATAGATTAACTAAATTTTAAACTCATGAAGGTGTTCGATTTGGAAAGCGCAAGAGAAGCCTTGGTTTTGATTAAACCTCTGGTTGAAGCCATAAACATGAAAAAACAGGAAATCTACAGCATCATAGAAGAAATACAAGAAGAACCAGATATATTGGAAAAGATGTATAAAGAAGCACAAATAAGAGAACTGGATGAGCAAATTCGCAAACACTTTGAGAAGATAGAGGCTTTAGGAGGCGTAATAAAAGGCATAGACCCAATACTTGTAGATTTTCTTGGTTTTCATGAAAACAGATATATATGGTATTGCTGGAAAGAAGACGAGGAGACTATTATGTATTGGCATGAACTGGACGAAGGTTTTGCAGGTAGAAAACCAGTAAGTCTCCTCAGAGAAGAATGGGTATGAAATATTTCATTTGATACCATTAGTTTTTTCGTAGAAAGCCTCTTTTGTTTGTCCGTTCGGCTAATAAAATAAAAAAGAGGTAAGGAGAATGTTCTTTAAGGTGCAATTGGAAATAACACAAAAGAATTTGTCATATATCGATGTAGCAGTTCAGCGATTAAAACAAAAACATGGTCAAATATTCGTTGAGGACCCATCCTTCGAGACGGTAGTAAGGTTTATACTAAGCATTACTCAAATGCGCCTACAGCCTAAACCAGAGCTTTACAGGAATCCAGATGAAACCAAGGAGTTCGGTTTTGATTTACCACCAGTTTTGGAAACTTCCAAGAAATTCAAGGATACTTCACACGTTTTCTCGGAAGGTTCAGGAAAAGTTGGACTCAAGAAATTCTACTACGCTTTGAAAGATTTAGAAAACATAATTAACTATCACAGAGATGATTTAGTTATTAAAATTGAGCCCAAAAGGATCACATTAGCTGGAGTAAAGCATGAAATAATCCCAAATCCCGTCCAACTTTCAATTACTTTCGAGAATACGGCATTTTTTGAGTTTGTAAAGATGTCTATAATTAAGGACTACATTCACACAATGGCAAATAACAGACGCCGCTTGGAGCGCAAAGTGTTCCATCCACTCTTTATGACCTTTGAAATCCAAGATATCCCAAACGACAGATTGGTAGACATACCAGATAAGGTTGAAGAGTTTATTAACAGATACATAGATGATTTCAGAGACCCTTCCACATTCGAGTTCGAAATAGACCCAGATAGCAATACTGCATTTGTTAAATTTGATGAAGAATACCTCAGCCATTTATTCAAACAAACACAGGAAATAAAGGAATTAACGAATTTATGGGGTATATACGAAATACAACTTCACTCTTTTGTTTGATAAACCCAGTCATTTCTAAGGTAATGATGGAATTTTTATGGCTCATGTACTAGTTTTGTGTAGAAATGTTCTATTTATGTATAAAAGAAGCATATCTAAGAAAGCATCTGCTGTGTTTTCATCGTCCAACTTTACGCTTATCTTGTCTATACCTCCAGTGTAAAGATTTACGACGTTCTTACGTTTCTCTATAACTCTCATGTGGTAATACGGTACAATATACACGCTACCATCATCTCTGTGATAATGAAAGTAAACATCTTCGAAGAAGATACCCTGCTTCTCCAAGTCTCTTTTATCTAGGGGCTTTTGGGAGGTGGTGAACTCGGCAATAGTATTTAGATCTTCATAAGAAATAAGATTCATTCTGATTAAAAAGGAAACCATGTCCTCATCTTTTGGCTTGTTTTCCAGTATACTCCTAAGTTTTTCCTTATCTACTCCCTTTACTCTAAGCAGATACTCCAATATTTTTCTCTCTTTCATATTCCAGGGGGTATCTTTATAGGTGAATGGAACTTGGTCTCTAGGTTTCTATCGGGAAACATAGCGTACACTCCAAAGCAGTACTTTCCAATCTCTACCATTCTACCAACTTTTATCTGAGCATCCTCGAGAATAAGTCCTATTTCCCATTCAGAGTATACTTCTTCAGGTGGTGGGCCTTTGTCCCTTTCCTCTTTTTTCCAGTCAACTATACACAGATACCCAAAAGGTTTGCTTACTCTTTCTAGTTCCTTTAGAAATTCCAAAGGATTTTCCAGTTCATGAAAGACAAAAGCCATAAAGGTAAAGTCGACAGTATTGTCTTCTAGAGGTACTGTGTTTTCACCGCTCAAGATAACTTCCACGTTGGAAAGTCCCAGTTGAGAAACTTTATTTTTTGCGTATTCCACAGCCAGAGGCTCTATGTCTATAGCGTAAACGTAACCACTCTCGCCTACAGCCTTTGAGAGATACGGCAGATAAAAACCCGCACCCGTTCCTACATCCAAAACTTTCATACCTTGTCTAAGCCCAAAGTCCTTTAGAACCTTCTCTGGGTCAAAAAGATTTAATCTCTCTGGATCATCCAACTTCTTCAGTTTGCTCGGATCAAATTTGTGCGCCATAAAATCCTCCTATATTAAGTTTAACAGTTCTCTTAGCTTTTTGATTTCATCTCTTAGCTTTGCAGCTTTTTCGAATTCCCACTTTTTTGCTAAATCCCACATCTCCCTTTCTAACTTATTTATACGTTCTATTATGTCTCCTTCGCTTTTTACGCCTTTTGGTAATTTGGTGGGAAGTTTTACATAATCCAACTCCTCTATGGCTAGTAAGTCCTTTACGGGTTTTACCACACTTTTTGGTGTTATATTATGTTCCCTGTTGTACTTTTCTTGCAATTTTCTCCTTCTATTTGTTTCTTCGATAGCTTTTTTCATAGATTGGGTTATATTATCTGCATACAAAATAGCCTTTCCATTAACATTTCTTGCACATCTACCTATTATTTGTATCAGGGATGTGGTACTTCTCAAAAATCCTTCTTTATCGGCTTCCAAGATAGCAACCAGTGAGACCTCTGGTAGGTCCAAACCCTCTCTCAGCAAGTTAACACCCACAATAACATCTATGAATCCTTCTCTCAACTCCTTGACTATTTTGGCTCTCTCTATAGCATCCAGTTCTGAATGCATATACTTCGCTTTTATCTGTCTTTCGTTGAAGTACTCTGCTACATCCTCAGCAAGTCTTTTGGTCGTTGTTAGCACTATAGCCTTTTCCTTTCTCTCTTTTACCTTTTGGATTTCCCATACTAAGTTTTCCAGTTGTCCTTTGGTAGGTCTAACTTCTACTATTGGGTCCAAAAGACCTGTAGGTCTGACTATCTGTTCTACAACCACATTTTGTGAAAAATCCAAATCCCATTGGGAAGGTGTAGCAGACACCAAAATAACTTGATTTATTCTTTCTAGAAACTCTTCAAACTTCAATGGTCTGTTATCCAGGGCAGAAGGTAATCTCCAACCGTACTCTACAAGCTTCTCTTTTCTGGATCTGTCTCCGTTATACATTGCTCTAACTTGTGGTATAGTTACGTGGGACTCATCAACTATAAGTAAAAAGTCATCTGGAAAGTAATCTAACAAAGTAAAAGGGGGTTCTCCCGGCTTTCTACCATCAAAGTAGCGTGAATAATTTTCTATACCTTTGCAATGTCCCAATTCTCTTATCATCTCTATATCGTGCATAGTCCTTTGATATAACCTTTGAGCTTCTACGAGCTTTCCTTGATTCTTAAAGAAATTAACCCTATCCTCTAAATCTTTTTCTATTTGCTCTATTGCTTGTTCTATTATTTCCCTTGGCGCTATGTAGTGAGAGGCAGGAAAGAAGGTAATTTTATTCAGCTTTTTTATAATGTGTCTGTTTAGCTCATCCATGAGAGTTATGCTTTCTACTTCGTCATCCCAAAATTCCAATCTTACAATCTGATCTTCCAAATCAGACGGGACTACTTCTAGAGCATTACCCTTTATGGAAAAGGTTGCGCGCTTGTAAGCATAATTGTTGTTGGAATACCCTATCTCTACAAGCTTTCTAACGAGCTTGCTAATACTGATTTTGTCGCCTACACTCACAGGAATTCTCAAATTCCAATAGTGATTTGGGGAACCAAGTCCATAAATGCAAGACACAGAGGCCACTACTATAACATCTCTTCTTTCCAGTACGGAGACCGTTGCAGAGTGTCTATATCTTTCTAGTATTTCGTTTATTGATGCATCCTTCTCTATGTATAAATCTTTCTCGGGTATGTAAGCTTCTGGTTGATAATAATCGTAATAAGATATGAAATACTCTACAGCGTTATTAGGGAAAAGCTCCTTAAATTCTCGATAAAGCTGTGCAGCCAGTATTTTGTTATGCGCCAAAACTAAGGTGGGCTTATTGTATTTTGCTATAACATTTGCCAAAGTAAAGGTTTTGCCCGTTCCTGTAGCACCTAGGAGGACCTGAGCTTTCGTGCCTTTTTCTAGATTTTGTAGAATGCTTTCTATGGCTTTTGGCTGATCACCCGATGGCTTAAGCGAAGTTACCAACTCGAAGGTTTTCTCTTTTATCATACTATTTTTTAAATTTAAGCTCTTTGGCATACAGTAAAAATATCAGTCTTGGGCAAAGGAAAGTAGTTGACTTAAACTGACAGAGTTGGTATAATATAGCTCGTTTGCTGTTAAAGATGCTAGCTTGTGAAGGTGAGTCGTTTCTAAAGATTTATGTTATCCATGTTAAAAAGTCTTTAAAATCCCTAAATAAACCAAGATTTTGCTATCTTAGAGCTGTTCTAAAACCGCCTGTTGGGGAGAGAACAGCTCATCACAAAGGCGGGATAAAAATACCCCAATCTAGATCTAAGTATCTAGAATTAGGAGGAGTAAAAAATGCCTAAGTACACAGCAGAGGAGATTCTGAGCCTTATCGAAAAGGAAGGTGTGCAGTATGTAGACCTTAGGTTTTCTGACCTCTATGGTCAGTGGCAGCACTTAACTGTGCCTGCTTACGAGTTTTCCATGGACACTTTTGAAAACGGTAGAGGATTCGACGGTTCATCCATAAGAGGTTGGCAATCCATAAACGAGTCGGATATGATACTTATACCTGACCCATCTACAGCATTCATCGATGTGTTTATGGAACCAAAAACCTTAGCTATCATATGCAATGTCTACGACCCCATTACACGCGAGAGGTACGAAAGAGATACCAGGTACGTAGCCCAGAAAGCTGAGCAATACCTAAAGCAAACTGGTATAGGTGATGTAGCTTACTATGGACCAGAAGCGGAATTTTTCATCTTTGACTCTGTGGAATTTGGAACGGGGTCCAACTATGCTTTTTGGAAGATAGACTCGGAAGAAGGATGGTGGAACAGAGAAATTACTTCATCTGGTTACAAAATTCCAAACAAAAGAGGGTACTTCCCAGCACCCCCTCTCGACAAAACCCACCATCTCAGAAATGAGATGGTCTCGATAATGTCGGAGCTTGGAATAATAGTAGAACTTCACCACCACGAAGTTGCAACAGCTGGTCAAGGGGAGATAGATATCAGATACGACTCTTTGCTAAAGCAGGCAGACAATATGTTTTTGTACAAATACGTAGTAAGAAACGTTGCAGCAAGGTATGGAAAGTATGCAACCTTTATGCCAAAAGTGCTTCCAGATGACAACGGATCCGGTATGCACACTCACTTTTCTATATGGAAAAACGGAGAGAACCTTTTCGCAGGCTCTGAGTATGCAGGTCTATCGGAACTAGCTCTTTACGCTATAGGTGGAATACTGAAGCACGGACCTGCTTTGACGGCTTTCACAAACCCAACAATAAATTCTTACCATAGACTGGTTCCAGGGTTTGAAGCACCTGTGAGGCTTGCGTATTCCGCAAGAAATAGATCAGCAGCAATTAGAATACCCATGTACTCTCAATCCAAAAAAGCAAAAAGAATAGAAATAAGATTTCCAGACCCCACATGTAATCCGTACTTGGCGTTTTCGGCCATACTTATGGCAGCTATTGATGGCATAGAAAACAGAATTCACCCAGGAGAACCTTTTGACAAAGATATATACTCTTTGCCACCAGAGGAACTAAAGGATATACCACAATTACCAGGTTCTTTAGAAGAATCCTTAAAGGCATTGGAAAATGACTACGAGTTCTTACTAAAGGGTGGTGTTTTCACAGAAGACATAATACACGCATGGATATCCTCGAAGAAAAAGGAGGTAGATGCGCTACGATTCATTCCTCATCCAAAAGAATTTGAGCTCTACTTTGACATTTAGTGTTTACGGGCTCCTTGCCCGTCTCGTAGTTAGTTATAAAATCTAGTTTCCTAGTTACTCAAACTGTGCAAAAATTTTCAGGTTGCCCCTGTTTATGTGGGACAACCATAGCCCCTGTCCCAAGAAACAGGAACTCACGCCGATGTAGCGGTCTCCCCACTTGCCCTGAAACTAAAACTAATTTCAGGACAGACATGTCCCGAAGGACTCTGTCAGGGGAGAGTGGCTTTACCACAGCTACCCTGAGAACTCGCCAGAGATTGCGCTCATCCCCGCAGACACCAGAACTTGTTCCGTCCAGAGGTTCTGATGCCCTCTCTGGCTCACTCCCAGGGCTTTGTAAAAGTTTTATTATCC
>JBEPZA010000016.1:0-11721 GCA_041641075.1 Aquificaceae bacterium
CGAAGAAAGGTTTCAAGACAGTTTGTGCATACTTTGAGAAGTCCTGATAAGACATATACATAGCCCAACTGTCGAAGACTTGCAAAACATCGGCTCCAGCCATAGCTTGACCTTTTAGGTACTCAATTAAGCTTTCAGATAACATGTTCATAATATCCAAGTAATGGGTATCTTCCCACATAAAGAGTTTAGTTTTCGTTAGGTCTTTGCTAGACTGTCCTTCTACCAAGTAAGAGAGCAGTGTAAAAGGTGCACCGCAGAAACCTATTACGGGCACTTCCTTTTGAAGTCTTTTTACGTTTCTTATAATCTCGTTAACAAAGTCTGTGTCTTTGTATGATATCCTTTTCAAAGACTTGGGGTCTTTGTCCCAATCTACCTTTGGTCCTTCACCTTCGAGAAACTCCACCTTTGCTCCCATAGCTTCCAAGGGCACTAGGATATCGGAAAAGATAATTATGGCATCTACACCCAAAAGCTCCAGAGGCAACAAAGAAGCCTTCGTTGCTAACTCCACGTTTTTGCAAAAGCTCAAAAAGTCCTTCTCTTTCTGTCTTAACTCCCTGTATTCCTTCATGTACCTTCCAGCTTGGCGCATAAGCCAGATAGGAAAGCGATCTACGGGTTCCTTTCTTATGCTTTTTAGTAGAAGGTCATTCATAGAGTAATTAATATAAGCCAATAAGCTTTAGCGCTTAAACTTAGATAAAAACCTTTCCCAAAAGCCACCCTTAATTGGACTTATTCCCATTGGCAGTTTACTTAAGGCAAAAGAGAGCTCTCTTAGCAAGCCATCGTTAAATGGTGATTGATTCACTATCTGTCTTATAATCTTTGGATTGAAACTTAAACTACCTAGGTACGTCACTTCCGAGCTTGTGAACTTTTCGCACACCCTTTGGATACCTTCGTATACTTTCTCACCTTCCTCTTTTGTGGAGACTTTGTTCACAATTAAGTAAAACTTCTTTAAGTTTGTAGTGTGGTTGATAACTTTTATAAGGCCATACGCATCCGCTATGGCTGTAGGTTCGGGAGTTGTTACTATTATTGGTAAATCCGCTGAAGATATAATAGATATGGTATCTGGATGTATCCCGGGTGGCGTATCGAATATCACCCAATCTTGGCTCCTTTCCGCAAATTCTTTTAACTTTTGGATAAGATTTATGAGTTGTTTTTCTGGAAGGTTTACAAGATCCCTTATACCACTGCCACTGGATATGAAAGATATCCTATCGTCAATAGGCACAACTATATCCTCTATTGTGGACTCTCCTATAAAGAAGTGGTACAGATTTTTGCTAGGAGTGATGCCCAACATTATATGAACATTGCTAAGCCCAAGATCTCCATCTATTATTAGCACATTCTTGCCTTGGTTGGCTAAAATCTTACCTATGTGAATGGTTATCAATGTCTTGCCTACACCACCTTTCCCACTAGCTACCGCTATGTAGCCTGTTGGGTTTTGATTTTCTATAATTCTTTTTAGAGCTAACAGCTGTTCATCCATGGCATTACCTATAAAAATAACCTAGCCAAGTACTCATAACTGGCAACGACTATATCGTCCGGCACCCTCTGTCCCATCGTAAAGCAAGCCACGGGAAGCTGAGTTTTGTAGGACACATTTATAATGCATCCTTGGTACTCCGTTTCATCTAGTTTGGTAAACATCATACCGGCAAGAGGTAGTATACCAAAACTGTCTAAAGAGTCATGAATCACTTTCTCATCCATGTTGGCAGAGACCACTAGGTAGATTTCATTTGATGGTAATTCATTTAGGAATGGTAGGAGTTCCTTTAATTTTATTTCGTTGTACTGGCTTCTTCCACCTGTATCTATAAGGATGAAATCCTCAGAGGAAAATTCGCCAATACACTCTCGCAGTTTGTAAGGTGTATCAGCGGTTCTGAAAGGAATTTCCATCAGAGATATAAAAGATCTCAACTGTTCCACAGCTCCCACTCTAAAACTGTCAATGGTGACAACTCCAACCCTCTTGCCAGAGGATTTGATTATGTATGCCAGTTTGGCTATGGTGGTGGTTTTCCCTACACCTGTAGGACCTACTAATGTGATTATCCTATTGCTTTTTTCTTGATTTAAATTTAAAAAGTCTTCTAATAGTTTTATGTTGCCTTTTAGTCCATCTACAAGGGACTCTAAACTTTCACCTTTTAGATCTAACTTCCTTAGCTCGTAGTCGTAACCACAGGCAGACTCCACAATTTTCTTGGCTATATCTTTATTGACACCCTTTTTGATAAGTTTGTTTATGAGGTTTATGACCCTTATTGAGTAGTCTCCTTCTATATCATCTTTTAGTTCCTCTTGAGGGAAAGCTCCTCTCTGTCTTCTTACCATATCCATCACTTCTCTTAAGGACTCCTTCATTCTGTTTATCTCTTCGTATATGCTCTCTTCTCTTTTAAGCTCTTTATTAAAGTCTTCTCTGTCGGGTATGCCCAAGGTAACCTCAAGCATAGACCTTTTAAAGAATGGAAAGATAGGTATGGGGTTGGTTTTTATAACCTTTGTTGAAAGAATCACCGCATCGTTGCCATATAAAGCTTTCATTTGCTCCACAGCTTCGTGTAAAGAGCTTACGATCAATTTCTTAATCTTCATCTACTACACCTAGAACTTTTAGATTAATCTGTTTATCTAACTCATTATAAGACACTACAGCTAGCTGTGGTATGTAATTCTCCGTTACTTTCTTTATGTGTCTTCTTATATTGCTAGAGGTCAAAAGTACAGGGGTTGCTTGGTATGGAAGGAACTTTGGGATTTCTTGCGCTATTTTCTGCTGTATACGGTTTATAAGCAGGTCCAAAAACTCATCCTCTTTGCCTTCCTGTATAAAACGAGCTAGCTTGCTTTCTACCTTAGGTGACATGGCTATAGCGTAAAGTACACCATCAACCATATACAGTCTAGTTATTCTCTTGTATAACTTTTGTCTTACGTACTCGGTGAGCACATCTGGATCTCTAGTTTGCTCTATGTAGTCTGCCAGTGTCTCTACTATACTCACCATATCGTTTATAGGTATGCCTTCACGGAGGAGGTTCTGTAGGACTCTATGTAGTGTGTTGACTGGTATCACATCAGGTATCAGTCCTTGAATCGCCTTTGGGTATTTGGAGGATACCCTATCTATCAGATCAAGTACCTCTTGTCTTCCTAGGATATCGTGAAGGTTCCTCTTGATGGTCTCAGAAATGTGAGTTATTACGAGTGTTGGTATGTCCACTACCATATACCCTAATCTCTGTGCTTGCAAACGCTGATCTTCTGTTACCCAGTAGGATTTTAGCTTGAATGAAGGGTCTTTTGTTTCTTTGCCTTCCAGAGGAGCTTTCGCATTACCTAGGTCTATAGCCAAATGGTGTTGAGGTAAAACTTCATAAGTGTCCACCTCCACGCCCCTTATTAGGATTCTATATTGGTAAGGTCGCAGCCGAAGGTTGTCCCTTATGTGCACCAATGGGATGATAACGCCATAATCGCTAGCTATCTGCCTTCTTATACTCTTTATTCTCGATGGTATATCACCGCCTTCGCTTTCCTCTACGTAGGGCACAAGTCCGTAGCCTATTTCTAGAGCTATAGTCTCGGGTTGAATTATGAACTCATCTTCCTTTTTTTCAGAAGTCGCCTTTTTTTGTATAAAGGCTTGCTCCAATTCTCTTATCTGCCTTTCCTTTATAGCTTTATTGGTAAAGTAGTAGAGACTTCCCAGAAGAACGGACATAAACAAAAAAGGAAGTTTGGGAAAGCCTGGAATCAGTCCAATAAAAAGCATAAGGCCCGAAGAAAAGAGAAATACGCGTGGCTCTTTGGAAATTTCCTGATACAAAGCTTTGCCAATCTCTTCCTTTGAAGAGGTCTTTGTTACCACTATACCAGATGCTGTGGATAGCATGAGCGCAGGTATTTGGGATGCAAGACCTTCACCAACGGTGAGCAAGGTGTAAGTAGAGATAGCTTCACTCAAGCCTAAGCCTTTAAAGACTACTCCCACTATTAATCCACCAATGAGACTGAGAAATAGAATCAAGAGAGCCGCTATAGCATCACCCCTTATAAACTTGCTTGCGCCATCCATGGAACCATAAAAAGACGCTTCCTGCTCCAAAAGCGCTCTTCTTCTTCTCGCTTCTTCTTCGTTTATCAAACCTGCATTCAGATCAGCATCTATGCTCATCTGCTTACCAGGCATGGCATCCAACGTGAAGCGAGCTGCGACTTCCGAAACCCTCTCTGCACCTCGTGTAATAACGATGAAGTTTATAACTATGAATATGAGGAAAACTATGAGTCCCACTACCACATCCCCGCCAACAACAAATTTTCCAAAACCTTCTATAATGTGACCTGCCGCAGATGTACCTTCGTGTCCATACAAAAGTATTCTTCTAGCTGCAGCTATGTTGAGGGAAAGCCTAAGAAGAGTGCCAAGTAGTAAGATACTGGGGAAGCTAGAAAGTTCCAGAGGCGTTTTCACAAACATACTTACCACCAATACAGTCAAAGAAAAGGTTATACTTGTTGCAAGTAAGAGATCAAGCACGAAGGCGGGTATAGGAAGTATTATAGCCCCAAGCACTAGTACAAATACAATTACTATCCACCCTTCCTTATACCCCATCTCATATAATAATACTCCATGCGTTGGAGTAAGTATTTTTGGTACACTTCAAAAGAAGAACCATCTGAAGCCGAAGCGCCCTCCCATAGACTCTTGCTAAAAGCTGGTTTTATAAAACAAGTAGCATCAGGCATATACGCATACACACCTCCTGCCTACAGGGTCCTGAAAAAGATTGAGAACATAGTGAGAAAAGAGATGGACAGAAGCGGTGCTCAAGAATTACTGCTCACAATTCTAAATCCTGCAGAGCTTTGGAAAGAGACACAAAGATGGGATATGTATGGTAGAGAGCTGTTTAAACTCAAAGACAGAAGCGAAAGAGACTACTGTCTGGGCCCTACTCACGAAGAAGAGATAACAGACTTGGTTAGAAGTTACGTAAGTTCATATAGACAACTTCCAGTTATTTTGTATCAAATACAGACCAAGTTTAGAGACGAAAAGAGACCACGCTTTGGTCTAATAAGGGCAAGAGAGTTTATTATGAAAGACGCTTACTCATTCGACGCTGATGAATTCTCGGCCATGCTCTCTTACGAGAGTATGAAGTTTGCTTACGAAAGGGTGTTCAAAAAACTCAGACTAAAAACACTCATGGTAGAAGCGAGTGTAGGCACAATAGGAGGCAAAAGCTCTCATGAATTTGTGGTTCTCACAGATTATGGGGAGGCACGAGTCGCCTACTGTGAGAACTGCTCTTACGCAGCTAACGCAGAAATAGTTGACCTATCAAATGCTTGGCAAGAGGAAGATGAAGAACAAAAGGAAGCACAAGAAGTTTACACCCCAAACGTAAAGACCATACAGGAGCTTTCTGAGTTTTTAGGTGTGCCAGCCAGCAAAATCATAAAAGCCGTGCTCTACATATGGGACTCTAAGCCTTTAATGGTACTAATAAGAGGTGACAGAGACATAGACGAAAACAAACTTGAAGGAGCGCTAAAGAGCGAAAGCTTCAGGCTAGCAACGGATGAGGAAGTGGAAAAACTCCTTGGCACTTCCAAGGGCTTCATAGGTCCTCTAAATTTGCCGGAAGGTGTAGAGGTTTTGTGGGATTACTCTTTGCGCGGTGCAAAAAATATGGTCGTTGCCTTCAATAAAAAAGATTATCACCTAGTAAATGCCAACCCAGGAAGAGATTATCAATACGGAGAGTTTGTAGATGTAGCTCAAGTAAAAGATGGTGATAGATGTCCAAAGTGCGGAAGCCCTCTAAGAGTAGAGAAAGGTTTGGAACTTGGTCACATCTTTCTGCTTGGCACTAGATACTCAGAGCCCATGAAGCTTTACTTTACCGACCAAGACGGCACATCGAAGCCAGTGATAATGGGATGCTACGGAATTGGTATATCTAGGTGCTTGGCTGCCATCGTCGAACAGTACCACGATGAAAAAGGTATAAAGTTCCCTACGGTAGTTGCGCCTTTTGAACTGGTTATACTTTGCGTAAATATGGATGATAAAGACCAGAAGGAAGTATCCGAAAAACTCTACATGCTAGCTCAAGAAATGGGAATAGAAACCATATACGACGACAGAGAAATTAGCCCAGGTTCTAAGTTTGCGGATGCCGATTTGTGTGGATTTCCATACCGGATTGTAGTGGGCAAGAAACTAAAGGATGGTATAGTTGAAGTATTTTGTAGGCATAGCGGCGAAAGAATAGATCTAAAGGTCGATGAGTGCATAAATTACGTAAAGGAGAGAATAGAAAAAGATAAAGTATAAGTTAGTAATTTGTCTCTTAAAAAGTTCGCTAAAATGAGTACCTAGTTGTATTTGTTTTGAAGTTGATAAAAATTTGCATATAATATAAAGTATCAAAAAGGAGGATGAAGATGAGCGAAATGGCAATTGGTGGTGTAAAGGACTTTGAGTTCAACATCAAAGATCCAAAGTTTTTAGATGAGTCTGCTATTTGGGAAGAGACAAGGAGAGTTTACTCAAGGTGTAAAGACTGTAGAATGTGTGTTACTTACTGTCCCTCTTTTCCAGCTTTATTTGATGCTGTAGACAAGCATGAGGACAATGTGGAAGCTCTCTCAAAAGAAGAACTTGCTTTACCGCTAGAACTTTGTTTTCACTGCAAGCAGTGTTACTTTAAGTGTCCTTACACTCCCCCCCACGAATGGAAAATAGACTTTCCTCACCTATCCTTGAGGTACAAAGTTTGGAAATTTAAAAACAAAGGTGCAAAAATAACCGACAAGCTAATGGTTAACACAGACTTAGTGGGTAAACTGTCTGTACCTCTGTCCCCGATCGTAAATACAGTAAACCAAATGAAACCAGTTAGAGTAGCCTTGGAAAAGTTTATGGGAGTCGATAGAAGAGCAAATTTACCATCTTTTAATAAAGAGAGCTTTGTTTCTTGGTTCAAGAAAAACAGACAGAATTTGAAGGGAGAGAATGGAAAAGTAGCCTTATTCTACACGTGTCTATTAAACTATAACTTTCTAGAAAAAGGTAAAGCCCTAGTACGTGTGCTAGAAATGAATGATTTGTATGTGGACATTCCAGAACAACAGTGCTGTGGAATACCTTTCTTTGACATAGGTGATATAGATTCAGCTACGGAAAAGGCGAGATTTAACGTTAAGATGCTAAAACCCTACGTAGATGCAGGTTACGATATAGTGGTTCCAGTTCCTACCTGTGCCCTACAAATTAAGTATGAGTATCCTTTATTGCTTCCAGATGATCCAGATGTAAAGACTGTTTCCGAAAAGGTCTACGATATTCACGAGTATCTATGGAAACTCCACGAAAAAGGTAAATTTAACAAAGATTTTAAGGTATCCCTCGGTAATGTTGCTTATCATATTCCCTGTCACTTAAAATCTCTAAACGTAGGTTATAGAGCTGTGGCTTTGATGAGGCTCATTCCAAATACGAAAGTAAGACTAATAGAGAGATGTTCTGGACACGATGGCACATTCGGTGTGAGAAAAGAGACTTTCGATATGGCTTATAAGGTAGGTAGTAAGCTTTTTGAAGACATAAAAGCTTCTAACGCAGACGTTTATGTCTCAGATTGCCCGTTGGCTTCTAATCAAATAGAACTTGGAACGGGTATAAAGCCTATACACCCAATAGAAGCCCTATATATAGCTTATGGTTCACCTTGAGGAAAGGTGTCTCTCTATGCCCTTAACTATACTTTCGGGGTCTACTCGGTAGGCCCCTTTTGCTATTTGTTCTTTGATACTCTCTACTTTTTTCTGAATATCCTCGTAATCAGTTGGAGTTTTATCTCTTACAGCGCGCGATAATGTAATCTCCACTTCTTTGTCTTGTTTAGTGCTCTTTTGTATGCCTTTTCTTTCCTTTTCTACTATGTAGTTAACTATCTGCTGAAGCTGTACTTTATCAATCATGTTTATTAATATATCGGAATAAACTTGAAATTTTAAACTGTAGCTTGGTTTTTGTAACAAAAATGATCTCTTTGGATTCGTAGTTGTTATTGTTGAGATTTCGCAAACTCTCGATGGAAGTTTTAAATGTGAATACTATTACCATACTTGTTATATGTATTGCGGTAAAAGGACTTGACAATAATGGTTCACTTAAGAAAAGATTCCTTCTTGATGAGATTTACACTCAGAAAAACTGTTGCTTTTTGTTCGAAAGTATCCTTCCATATAAGCTATATAGGTATTTTTTACAGGTCATTTAAGCCCTTCTAGATGAAGGGGTAGCCTAATTATATGGAGGGTCAACTTAGTGACTTGATATTTTGAGTAGTAATGAATATACTAATTAGCAGATAATTAGATCTCAAAAAGTGGGGGCGGATTGTTGTATAAGTTGAGGAGCTTTATTAAGAAAATGTTTACTCCTGTTACAGTTATGATCGTACCACACGCAAAAACTAAACCTGTTTCTTTTAAGATCCCGTTTTCTGGAATTTTGCTCGTGATATTTTTATGGTTGACAGGGAGTATTTATATAGTTTTCACAACAGTAAAAATTGTTGAGTACTATAGTATGAAATCAAGATTAGACCTTCTTGAAAATCAACTTGCATCACTCAAGAAAGCTGAGGAGGAATCTCTTGCGGAACTCAGGTCCACCATCCTTTCGCTAAAGAGAGCTGAGGAAGAGTTTAAGAAAATATTTTCTTTCAAGTCAAAAAGGGACGTGCTTGAAGCGTTTGAAGTATCCGATGCAGGTTCGATAAATAGAGATATGGAAATGATAAAAAAACAAATAGATGAAGCTATTGAAACAGTAACGGAGATAAAGAAATACTTATCGGAGCAAAGAGATATATATCGCTCCACACCACTTGGATGGCCTGTAAAAGGTCCCATAACCTCCAATTATGGAATGAGAAAGCATCCTGCATATAAAGAAGAAGCGTTCCACACGGGCATCGATATCGCTGTTCCTGTTGGTACACCAGTTAGGGCAACAGCAGATGGTATAGTAAGCTATGCTGGTTGGGCACCTAGAAGTGGATATACTATTGTTATCGAACACGGGCATGGCTTTAGTACTGTATATGCTCATAACAGCAAGTTACTCGTAAAGGTTGGACAAAGGGTAGAGCGAGGAAGTATAATAGCGTACTCTGGTTCAAGCGGAGTTACAACTGGTCCACACCTTCATTATGAAGTTTGGAAAAATGGCGTGCCTGTTAATCCAATAACATATTTAAAGGAGGATTACTGATGTTTAAAAAACCACAGCAGGAAATCCAAACAATTATTGGTGCGGATACCTCTATAAAAGGAGAGATAAATTCGAAAGGCACGGTAAGAATAGATGGAGATTTTGAAGGCACGTTAGAGGCAGACTGGGTCATAGTCGGCGAATCTGGAAGGATTAGAGGCGATATAAGATCTAGAGGCACAATAATCGGTGGAAGAGTCGAGGGGAATGTAAATTCCACCGAAATAATCGAGATTAAACACAAAGCAGAGGTTTACGGTGAGATATGTACGCAAAGACTATCAGTATCTGAAGGTGCTATTTTCGATGGAAAAGTATGCATGCAGAAGGCAGACAGTAACAAAAAAGAGGAAAAAATACCAGAGTAAGTAGTTTAAACAGAAGAAATTTAAAATCCAGATATATAAATTAAAAAATCGCTTTCAATAGTATGAAGACGTTCTTTTTGGATGTATTTGCAATCAATTACATTGCCTACTATCTTTAGCATTATTCTGGTAGCAGATATTCTTTCTTAAGAAGTAAGATGATGTCCATTGAGACATGGTTCTCAGGAAGGTCTACTTCATTGCATTAAGCCTATTGGAAAACTATTTTAGAGCGTTGGCATTTAGTCGCTCTTGTTTTGACGGAGCCTGAGATTGTTTATATATCTGTTTTAGATTTTAAGCGGGTGAGTTTTGCTTTAGGAATCTATTCCTTAGTTGTCCACATGCGCCAAAAACTTCCGAGCCCTTACTTAACCTCACAAAAGCGGATATGTTATGTTGCCAGAGAACTTTTTGGAAAGCTAAAACCCTATCCATGCTTGGTCTTTGGTAAGGAAGGTTTGGATCAGGATTGAAGGGAATAAGATTTACTTTAAACTTTCTTTTGTAGCTTCCTATCAAACTTACCAACCTTTTGGCATCTTCGATAGAATCGTTAACTCCATCTATCAGAACGTACTCTAACATTATTCGTCTGTCTTCCGGATACGGGAATTTTTTCAGTACATCAAACAAGTCTTCCAAAGTATTAGACCTGGAAATAGGCATTAAATGGCTTCTCATAGTTTGAGTTGTAGCGTTTATAGAGACTGCCAAATTTATCTCCTTCATGATAGGGTCGTGCATCATTTTTTGAAGTTGAGATATAATACCGCTTGTAGATACACTTACCCTGCGTTTAGAAAGGTCGAGCCCCCAAGGACTGATCATTATCTCCACACTCTTTCTAACATTTTCGTAATTTGCCAATGGCTCACCCATACCCATAAAAACCACGTTTCTTATTTTTAAAGAAATATCCTTCTGAACTTGTATGAATTGATCTATAATCTCACCAGTACTTAGGTTCCTGACTAATCCATCCAAAGCTGTAGCACAGAACTTACATCCTACTGCACATCCTATCTGCGAAGATACGCACAAAGTTAAGTGATCTCTTTCGAATATTAAAACTGTCTCTACAATATGTCCATCCCTCGTTCTAAAAAGATACTTAGTAGAATCAGAAGCCACAATTTTCGAAACTAGCTCCAGTGAATGTGGATAGTATAACTCTTTTAGACTTTTTCTTACATCCTTGTGTAGATTGGTCATCTTCTCGAAATCTAACTCGAATTTTTTGTACACCCAATTAAATACTTGATTAGCTCTATACTTTTCCAAGTTCATACCTTCCAACTCTTTCCTAAATTCATTAAGCGTGTAATTAAGTAAGTGCTTCATAAAAAATTAGTTTAAACGTAACAAAAAGATTTTCAAAAGTATGAACAAAGGAGGACAACCTTCTAGGGTGCATTGGTGTATTATGATATTTATCAGCTAAAATTAATCCACATTCCATGCATATTGCATAAAAGATGGAACAAGTTTATTTTCACACAATGAAAACTATATGATTTTTCTTAGAACTTTTTGAATCTTCTATTATAATAGAATGTTCAATAACCTTAGGAGGAAAAAATGAAGGTAAGGGTTACACAGAAGGAAGACTTTCATTTTGTGGGTATAGGAGATTGGGGTAAAGAGGTGCCCATAGATGCCGCTGGATACGTGGGCGGTAAAGGAAGAGGGATAAGACCGCCGGAGCTACTCTTTCACTCCATAGCTGGATGTGTAGGTATACACCTGTATGAAGCTCTACACAAAGAAGGTAAAGAGACAGAACACATAGAAGTAGAAACGGATGCAGAAAGAGTAACAGAAGGATATCCTAAGGTGTTTACAAAGATATACCTAAAGGTTAAAGTAAAGGGAAATGTTAGCCAAGAGGACGTAAAAAAAGCCCTGGACAAAACCATATACAACCCTGGCACATGCTCTATCGCTTACATGATAAACAAAGTAGCACCCATAGAGTATTCCGTTGAACTCCTGTAGTGGAGGTTGGCA
>JBEPZA010000017.1:0-11627 GCA_041641075.1 Aquificaceae bacterium
TCTTGGCACCAAGACACGTAGACAGAATCCCTCAGATAGAGAATCTACTGAAAGGTTTAAACTATAGCTTAAGAAGCAAAGAAAAAGAAAATTGGGACATCCTGCTTGTTGATACTCTTGGTGAGCTTTTTCATTTATACTCCATTGCAAAGGTGTGTATTGTTGGTGGCACTTTTGTAAACATCGGGGGTCACAATTTACTGGAACCTGTGTATTGGAAAAAGCCAGTTATCTTCGGTCCATATACGCAAAAGGTAGAGGATATGGAGAAGTTTTTAATTGAGCGAGGCATAGGTTTGAGAGTAAGTAACGAACCAGAACTTTATCACTCAATTAAAAAATTTTTGGAAAACGCACCTAATGTAAGCTTTGATTTAAAGGAATACTCTCAAAAAATAAAGAACTGCTATCTGGAAGCCCTTAGAGAATCTATAGAAGCTTGAGTAACATCTCTATACTTCTTGCGAGTTTTACATCTTTCTGAGTAATACCGTTAGCGCTATGCGTTCTAAGTTTTACTTTTAGACTCTTGTAAGAAACTTCCAAGTCTGGATGATGGTTTTGAACTTCCGCTAGATAAGCTATCGCGTTTACTAAAAATATGGTCTCCTTCCAGTTTCTTGTATTAAAGCTTTTGGTTATGTATCCGCCCTCTAGGGACCAATTTTTTAGTTCTTCCGCCAAGACCTGTACTATTTCTTGAATCTCTAAGACTCTTTCTTCTGACATGATGGACACACACCGTATATGTGTATCGAAAAGGATATGGTTCTGTAACCTTCTATTTCTTCAGGCATACACCATCCCGTTTCCATTTCTAAGTCCCTTATAGCTCCACATTTTAGGCATATTAGGTGGTGGTGCTCGTGTATATTGGCATCGTAACGTGCAGATGAACCCCAGTAAGCTACCTTTTTAACAAGACCCAGTTCTTCTAAGGTTTCTACGGTTCTATAGACCGTAGCAAGGGATATAAATGGGTATTTTTTCCTTACGTCAGCGTATATATCCTCTACAGTAGGATGGTCTTCTCTGTTAAGAAGAGCTTCGTAGACTGCCTGTCTCTGAGGTGTTATTTTAAGTCCTAACTCTTTACATTTATTAAGAAAACTCTCAATTTTGCTTTCAACATCCTTAACCATAGTATGTATAAATATACTATAAATAAAAACAGTTTGCAACCTTTATTAATACTCACTCCTATTTTCAAAATACGTTTGTGAAGCTCTATTAGATACTCACAAATCTTCTTTTTTGATAATCCAATTTAAGCGTCAGAAGAAAGCGCCAAGCACAAAGTGAACTTTGCTTCTATCAGTATCGCCGGGGACCTTTTTGGTCTTAAAAGCAAGGTCTAGCTTTATTGGAGCAAATGGGGTTATAAATCTCACACCTATACCGTAACCACCTCTTAGATCTTTGAGTTCGTTGAACTTATCGGCACCGCGACCTAAGTCCAAGAAAACAGCACCGTAGAACACATTTTTATATAAAGGTACATTTAATTCCGTTGAGAAGAGAATCTGCTTTTTGGCTCCTACAGGTTCTTTAATATTGGGATCCAAGGGACCAGCGTATCCATAGGAGTATCCTCTTACGCTAAAGTCGCCACCTACAAAGAACCTCTCATCCAAGGGTACACGCTTACCACCATAAGGTTCAACCATACCAAAGGCACCCTTTAACCCCAGGATAACGCCTGTATCGAAAATGGTATCCCTTAGGAAGAATTGATGGGATAGTGCTAGCTTAACAAACTTCTCTGTCCCACCCAAAAGCTGCAATCCGCTAGATAGTTCAAGCTCAGTAAGAGAACCCTTAGTAGGGAATATATAGTTATCTCTTGTGTCCCTGACTAGACCAAAGCTTAGTTTTCTTACCTGTCTGGTACCTTCCTCTTGCTTGATAAGTAAAGATGCACTAGGGGAAATATCCGAATACTTAACCCTTTGGAAGCTTATACCTGCACTTGCCCTCCAAAATTCCACCAACTCTTTAGATATCACAAAATTTATACCTGCTCTTTCTATTGTGTACGTACTATACTCTATTTTTCTATCGAAAATGCTAGTAGTAAGGTCTATCGGTTGGTTTAAAAACCACTTTTTGGTGTAGGACAAAGAGTTATCCCTAGATTTTGTACCGTAAGATATAGAAAAACCCGCTATATCACCCGTTCCTAAGAAGTTACCCTTCCTTATTGACACAAATCCTGATACTTTCGTTACTTCATTATAACCGAGCCCCAAGGATATCTGTCCCGTAAAGCGCTCTCTAATGTTTGCTAGAAAGTCCCAGTCTTTCATAGGTGATGGCACTGGTTGTATGTTTACGTCTTCATAGTATCCAAGATTAAATATCCTTGATCTTGATCTTTCGAGCTCCCTCAGGTTAGCCAGCTCTCCTTCTTGAAATCTCATCTCCCTTCTTATGACATAGTCACGTGTTTCGTAATTTCCTTTTACATTTATTCTTCCGACATAAACAGGCTCACCTTCTATCAGCTTTATGGTTACGTTTACCTTTTTATCTGAGACAGTTTCACTCTTTTCCCACTGTACGTTCATAAAGCCTATGGAAGAATACTTTATTTTTATGTTATCTAGAATCTTATCTATTACCTCTTGTCTGTAATACCCACCTCTGTTCTTTTTCAGAGTGTTTCCTACGAGCTCCGAGTATGCAAAAAGCGTATTGCCTTCAATTTTTAAGTCTCCAAGCTTATATCTTGGTCCTTCCTCTATTTTTATAAATATATCGTACCTGCTATCTCTTTTCTTAACCTCGTAAGAAACCTTAACATCTAAAAATCCTTCGGATTTATAAAATTCCTCTATGTTCTTTATGTCTTCCTTTAGAATCTCCTCACTAAAAGGTGAGCGTAACCTAAAGGCTATCAAGCTTGGAGGTTTTAGAGTCATTTTTTCTATTATCTTCCCTCTCCTAAAGCTCTTGTTTCCTTCTATATTTATACTTGATAAGTACTCAGGTTCTCCTTCTACTATGTTAAAGACTATTTTTGATGCGCCTTTTTTGGGTACTAATTCATAAGAAACTTCTACATTGGGATAGCCTTCTTTTAAGTAAGCCTCTTCTATCCGTCTTTTTATGAATTCTATCTCTTGAGGGCTCAGAACTCTACCAAGTTTTATCCTTCTTTGTGCTTCTATACGCTCTTCAATCGCAGGAGAAGATGTAAAGGCTCTAGTGGCTTCCGCTATGTCTATTTTACCTACTTCCGTTTCTATTCCAATATATTTTTCTAGGTCATCCGCCTTTATCCTTCTATTTCCTACAAATTCAATTTTGTATATAACCGGAAGGTCAGTAAGCTCATAAATAAGAACTATGTCTTCACCCACAATTTCGCTATAGACCTCAACCCTCTCGAAAAAGCCAGTCCTATACAACCTCTTTATGTCACTCTTAACTGTTTCTAAACTGTATGTGGATCCGGGAACTGATTTAATTAAACCCCTTATAGAGTCTTCTGGTATATATCTGAGTCCTCTTATCTCCACCTGCTTTACAGTTTGGGCGTATGATAATTTAAACACCAGGAAAAATATAACTAATAGATTAGACCAAAATAACATCTCTCTCACCTTCCACTATCTCTCCACATACGAAGGCATCTTTGCACACAGACAATACTCTGTCTGCATCCATCTTACTTACTATCATTATAAAACCAACGCCCATATTAAACGTCTTATACATTTCCTCTTCGTCTATGTTGCCAATACTTTGTATCCATTTAAACACCTCCATCTCAGGGATGCTTTTTTTGTTAATAACTGCCTGGACGTTATTTGGAAGCACTCTGATGAGGTTTCCTCTTATTCCTCCTCCTGTAATATGAGCCATTCCTTTTATTTTAACAAAATCCTTAACGACTTTAACCTCTTTCCAGTAAATACGAGTTGGTTCAAGAAGTATTTTGTAGACTTCTCTACCTTCTACAATATCTTCGTATCTTATGTTTTTTATTTGCAAGACTTTCCTTATTAGAGAGAATCCATTGCTGTGAAAGCCAGAGGATGGAATTCCTATGATGATGTCTCCTTTTTGTATTTGCTTGCCGTCTATTAGCTCATCCTTTTCACACACACCTACACAAAAACCCGCTAAATCGTAAACACCTTCAGGATAAAAACCTGGCATTTCCGCAGTTTCTCCACCAACAAGGGGCATTTCTGACTGTTTGCACCCTTCTACTATTCCATCCATCAAACTATCCAGAATATCCAAATCAATCTTACCTATGGCTATATAATCCAAAAAGCCTACAGGCTTTGCCCCAGAGGTAATAATATCGTTAACATTCATAGCAACCAGGTCTATTCCCACTGTGTTGTGTACTTTCACGGCTTGAGCAATTTTCAACTTTGTTCCTACACCATCCGTAGTTAGCATCACTATAGGGTTTTTGTATCCTGACAAATCTATACCACTTGAGAAACTACCAAACATCAAAGGCTGAGGTAAAGATTTTATCTTCTGCTTAATAATTTCCACAAACTTATCGGCTTTTTCAGTATCTACTCCCGCTTGCTTGTAACTTATCTTATCTACCAAAGTAAAACTCCTCTATAACAGTATATATAGGTCCTACTTGCGTTAGGGAACTTTTAATTACCGCCACTTTATCTATTATATCCGTACCGAACGTAGTGTTTTCGTACTGTTTAAGCATTTCTTTGAGCTTTTTTTTATCAAATTCTTTTATTCTACATATAGTAACATGCGGATAAAAGGGTTTGCCTTCATCCCTTATGCCTACTTTCCTATTCGCCCTTACTATTTCACGGGATAGGAGCTTTAGTTCATCATGACCTTGGGATACTCCTAACCAAAGCACACGAGCTTTATCTATATTTGGAAAAACACCTAGGGACTTATATACAACCTGTATAGGTTTGTGCTTTTTGGCTACATCTTGCGTTACTTTTATGATATCTAGAAGTCTGTTTTCTTGAATCTCCCCTATGAATTGAAAGGTCATGTGTAAGTTTTGTGGCTTAACCCACGATCCTTTTATGTAGCTACCCCAATTGTTTGCGACATTTTCCGCTTGGTCGTGTATCAGTTTGCTTGTGAAGGAGCCTATAAATATTCTAATCATAATCTTAAACCTAATAAAAGGCTTGGATTAATATTTTAATATGCTTTTGCTTTTAAGTGCCATATTGTATATAGCTTCATTCTTTTTCTCCATAATGTTTTATTACTTCAATCTAAGCAGGTATGTTCCTCAGTTTACGCTATTTACTGCTGTTTCTGTCTATTTCATTGGCGTATTGGCACAAGCCCTTATCACACAGAGTATTCCTTTTGCTGATGTATATGGTTTTTACTCTCTTTTGGGAAATCTTATAATACTCTTCTTGATAGCCTTTCCCGTTTTGAGTAGCCAGGTTTCAAGATTTTATGCTTTTCTATCTTTTTCTGGATTCCTTTTTACCTTGTTGGGTATGCCTTCTGAACCTTCACCTTATAAAAATGTGCTTTTTGCACTACATGTTATATTTGCAGCGATAGGTTATACGGGAGCTTTTTTGGGCAGTCTTTCTTCCTTTTTAAAGATGGCTTTGGAAAGTAAGTTAAAAAGCAAAAATGTATCTGGTTTCTTCCTCCCTATAAGCACTCTTGCTTCTTCAGAAAAGGCACTTATAAATTTAGCTTTTGTAATGCTCACCCTCACGTTAATCTTTGGTAGTTTGTGGTCTAGGAATCTTTTTGGAAAGCACTGGATAAACGATCCTAAATTGATATCCACTTTCTTCATATGGGTGTACTACGCTATTGTTGTCCATCTTAACCTTTTGAACACCATAAAACCAAAAAGAATCTCCCAACTAAGTGTAATTGGTGGTATCTTTACTTTGCTAAATTTAGCTTTTATTCGCCATGAGCTATGAACGCGTGTTTTTGGTAGGTTTTATGTGCAGTGGTAAATCCACAATTGGAAGGATGTTGGCTCAAGAGCTCGGATGGAAGTTTTACGACACGGACAGTGTTATAGAAACAAGGGAGAGCAAAAGCATAGCCGAAATTTTTCGCGATAAAGGGGAGGACTATTTTAGAGTGTTGGAGTTGGAAACTCTAAAGGAGCTATCTCAAGAAAGCAAAGTCGTAATATCCACCGGAGGGGGATTAGGTGCCAATGAGAAAGCCATGCACTTTATGAAAAGTAATGGTCTTGTAATATGGATGGATATTGACTTTAAAACCTTTTTAGAAAGGTGTTCTAAAAGCGAAGATAGACCTCTTTTAAGTAAAGGAATAGATTTTGTAAAACAACTCTTCGATAAAAGAAGAGATATATACTCACTAGCTCACAAACGCTTGGATGCAAATAAAAATCCGCAGAGTATTTTAGAACATATCCTTGAAGATTTAAGAAACAGCAAACGCTAAATCTTACGTAATTGGCAATGTTAAAAAAATCAGCCTTTTTCTTCTCCTCTTTCTACATTTTTAAAGTGGTGTCCACAAAAAGGACAGACCTTGGCTTTCCAGTGTATCTCTTCAAAACACTGAGGGCATCTCTTTTTCCCTCTTAGGTACAAAAATAAATTAAAACGGAAGAGAGTTTTAGTTACCAAAAAGACGGTAAATACTAGAAATATCAACAGCCAAGCTTTAAGCGGAGCTATGGCGTCTTTATGTTGTATCCATAAGTAAGATGTAGACAGTGATGCTATCCAAAATGCAATTTTTCTATCTACAAAAACTTGCGCAAGTATTTGTATTAACGCTAATACAATAAAGAACTGAACAATTTCGTCTCTAAAGATTGGTTCTAGAAAGTTTAGATAATCCATTGAATAACCATCCCCTTACGAATAAATTTAGTAAAAAACCTGCAAAAAAACCACCTATGAGATACAAAGATAAATAAAAATCCTTCATAAAAATTGATAGAGTGAAAGCAAAGAGTGTAATTCTCAGTGGCATGCTTATATATACGAGACTTTTCCCTCTTTTCATCATTCTATATAAGGTTTCTACATAGACAACACCTATGAAAAAACCGATTAATGCATATGAAAACATCTATGTGTGTTTATTGTAACATATTTTTAAGAATGAGGAAGATTTTGTTAACGAGAGAAATGGATGATATACTAAAGGATACCAAGCTCTTTCAGAACAGAGGATTTGAAGTTTTGGCTTTACCTCTTATTAAAACACAAAGTTTACCTTTTGAAGTGCCTCAAGAAAGTTTCGATTACGTAGTTTTTCAAAGTCAAAAAGCAGTTAGGTACTTCTTTGAGAAGGCAAGTTTACACAGTAATACAAAAATAGTAGCTGTAGGAAAATCAACACAAAAAACACTGGAAACACTAGGTTACAAAGCATATACACCCCACGAAGAGTCGGCAAATGGGTTAGTAGAGTTTTTTAAGCATATAAAACCGTGTAAAGTGTTAATCCCAAGAGCGAAAGAAGGTAGAGAAGAGCTTTTAAACTTTCTCAGAGAAAGGGGGTTTGATGTAATAGACTTGAAGATATACCAAACTGTGATGGTAGAGTACTCAAAAGAGGAGATTCTACAAGTCCTTTCCCAAGATCCCATAGTAGTTCTGGCAAGTCCTTCGGCAGTGAAAAGTTTATTTGCAAATTTGCAAAAAAATATGCTTACTTGCAAAATTACCTTAAGGAATGTAATATGCATAGGTGAAACTACCAAAAGCGCTTACCAAGAGCATTTTGGAAGTACCTGTTTCGTTCCCAAAAGACCATCAATGGAGGAAGTTGTAAATTTAGCTTTAACTCTGAAATAATACTTCTTATGAAGCAAAAAACAGTAAAAGAAAAGGTCTCATTTGAGGGAATAGGTCTACATTCTGGCGTTTTATCTTCCATAGTTTTACATCCAGAAAGAGAAAATACAGGTATAAGGTTTTTGATTGAAGGCGTATACATACCTGCTCATCACGAATTCGTAACTAATACCAACCACTCAACAGATCTGGGGAAAGACGGAAAGGTAGTAAAAACAGTAGAGCACTTAATGGCTGTTTTTAGCCTTCTTGGAGTGGACAATGTGACTGTAGAGTTCTTAAGAGGGTATGAAGTTCCAATAATGGATGGAAGTGGATACAGATTTTACAAAGCGTTAAAGGATAACTTGGAAGAACTTCCAGATGAAAAAGAGGTTCTCAAAATAGATAGATGCATTGAGGTTTCCAAGAATGGATCAAGCATAAAAGCTACTCCTAGCGATACCTTCAAAGCTTCATATATTGGAGATATAGAAAACTTTTCAAGCAATTTAGTTGTAGAATACGACGGAAATGTAAAGGACTTAATTTTTGCAAGAACTTTTTGTTACGATTATCAAGTAGAACAACTAAAAAGATTGGGTCTTGCAAAAGGTGGTAGTCTAGAGAATGCTTTAGTCTTAGGAAAGGGCTTTGTATACAATAGCGAAGGAATGAGATCTAAAGACGAACCCATAAGACACAAACTTTTCGACTTAATAGGAGATTTAGCTCTCTTAGGGAAACCCATAACTGCCAATGTAAAATCCTACAGAGGTGGGCATTCCCTAAATTACGCGTTCGTAAAAGCCTTAGCCAATTCTACCCATAAAGTGAAAATATACCTTACAAAAGCTATTTAAGCTTTTAAATTTTTGTTTGAAAAATTCAAAATAAAAAGCCTATATATATACTTAAAATTAAAGGGTCTTATGCATACAAATAATACAAAAGTTTAAAATTTTAATCTAATGGCGGAATCAAAAAATAAATTAAGTAAGCCACAAAAAGCGGCAATACTTCTTATGGCTCTACCTCCAGATGTGTCTGTTGAAATAATGAAGTATCTATCGGATGAAGAAATACAGCAGGTCCTAATGTATGCTTCTTCCTTTGAAGGTATTACACTAAAGGATGTTGAAGAAATAGCTAAAGAGTTTGCTGAAGAATACAAAGCGGCTTCTTACATCAATCCAGATATAGATGCGCTACTAGAGGTTGCTAGAAAAGTCCTTCCCCCGGAAAGGTTCGCCAAGATATACGAGTTTTTGAGTAATTCCGCGTTGGTAAAGAGCTTTCAAGAACTTGAGCGTGTCGATACCAAGGTTCTTGTGAATATCTTAAAAAACGAACACCCTCAAACTATCGCCGTCGTTCTTTCCCAGCTTACACCAGGAAAATCTGCAGAGGTGCTCAAATTTATTCCTGAGTCTCTTAAAGTAGAGGTTATAAAAAGGCTCGCTACTTTAGAAAATATATCGCCTGAGTTTTTAGGCGAACTTATAGAAGTTATTGCAGATGAAATAAAAGCCATGGGCATAAGTGGTATAACTCAAAAGATGGAGGGGATAAGTTTGGCCGCGGAGTTGCTTAACTTGCTAGATAAAAACACGAGCGATATGATACTCAATAATTTAGAAGCGGAAGATGCATACCTCGCAGAAAAGGTTAGGGAAAAAATGTTCACTTTTGAAGATATAAGGAAGCTTGACAATAGAGCTATAGTGGAAATACTAAAGGCTGCAGATAAAAATACTCTCATGATAGCTCTAAAAGGAGCTCCAGAGGATATAGTCCAAAAGTTCCTTTCAAATATGTCTAAAAAGGCTGCGGACATTATGAGGGAAGATATGGAAGCTCTTGGACCGGTAAGGACCTCAGAAGTAGAAAAGGCACAGAAAGAAATAATAAAAGTGATAAAGAAATTAGAAGATCAGGGCTTAATAGATATAAGGGGTGGAGAGACATATGTATAGAGACTTTAAGCCTATACAACCTATAAATGAACCTGATGATTATGCGCAAAGCATAGAGAAGGATGAGAAGTTACTTTTGAGTGTTTTACAGTCTGAGAAAGATACTCTTTTAAAGAGACTACAATCTCTAGAGAGCGATTTAGTAAAACTCAAATCTTCAATTGCTAATTTAACGGAAGAAAAGAATGCTCTTCTCAAAGAAGTAGATACGCTAAAAGCTGAAAATGAGAAGTTGGCAAAGGAATTAAGGGATGCACTGAATGAAAGAGATAAGCTATTTAGCCTCATAAAAGAACTGGAAAACAAATTTTTTAATGCTGTCAAGGAAATAAAGCTAAATGCTTTATTGGAAATGTTGGATTTTATAAAAAAAGTTTTAGGTGAAATTGTTGATAGTTCTTACTTTCCTCATGAGGAGACGATTATTAGGGCTATATCGAAGGTCTTTGAGACAAACCTAGATATAAAAGGAAGCATTAAAATAAAAGTAAATCCTAATGATTTTGGGCTATTTAATAGGTTTTTTGCCAATTTATCAGAAGCGCTGAAAAAAGAAATTAGCACAGAAATAATACAAGATAGCACACTAAGCCCTGGAGAGTTTGTTATAGAAACTCCAAAGTTCTGGATAGAAAGGAAAAAAGATGAAGTTATAGAGGACGCGATACGTAAGGCTTTAAATGATGTTCAGAATATATAGCAAGGTTGTAAGAGCAAGCGGTATATACATAGAAGCATACAACATAAATAGCGCTGTAGGAGACCACGTAATAATCAAAAGAAATGGAGAAAACTTAGATGGAGAAGTCATAGGATTTCACGAAGACAGGTGCATAATAATGCCCTTTGGGCATCTATCTGGACTAAAGGCTGGTGACAAGGTTTGGATGAGAGGAGAAAAAGTTTCCACCTATGTAGGAGAACAGTTATTGGGGCATGTGGTAGATCCTCTAGGTAGAGATATAAAGGATGGAAGTATTCTGGCAAAGGAAAAAGTATCCATAAGCTTGGAGAGTATAAATCCGTTGGAAAGAGAAAGGATAGTGGAACCTTTCGACGTAGGTGTGAGAACTATAAATGCTTTATTGACTTTGGGCGTTGGACAGAAAATTGGCATATTTGCTGGCGCTGGTGTGGGTAAAAGCACATTGCTTGGCATGATAGCAAAGTACAGTTCTGCCGATGTGGTGGTTTTGGGACTAATAGGAGAGCGCGGAAGGGAGGTGAGAGAGTTTGTAGAGGACATACTGGGAGAAGGTATAGAGAGGAGCGTGGTGGTGGTAACCACTTCTGAGCAACCACCCATACTTAAGGTAAAGGGAGCCATAAGTGCCATTGTGCAAGCAAGGTACTTTGCGAGTAAAGGATACCGTGTGCTTTTGTTGATGGACTCAATAACACGCTTTGCTATGGCGCAAAGAGAAGTTGGTCTTTCTGCTGGTGAACCACCGACACTAAAAGGTTACACACCGTCCGTTTTTTATAACATGGCAAGGATAGTGGAAAGCTGTGGCAACTTCAAGAATGGAAGCATAACGGGTATATTCTCTGTCCTTGTAGAGGGAGATGATATAAGTCTAGATCCTGTTGCCGATTCTCTGATGGGGATGCTCGATGGTCACATTATTCTTTCTAGAAAAAGAGCCAACGCTGCAATTTTCCCAGCTATAGATCCAGTAAGAAGTTTAAGTAGATTGATGCCGCATATAGTCGATCCGCATCACATGAAGATGGCAATGCATCTAAAAGAGCTTCTCTCTGCCTACGAAGCTATGGAAGACCTGGTGAACTTAGGTCTCTACAAAATGGGAAGTAATCCCATAGTAGACAAGGTTATAACTCACAAGCACCAAATTGAAGAATTCTTCAAACAAGATTTTAG
>JBEPZA010000018.1:0-11486 GCA_041641075.1 Aquificaceae bacterium
GGAACAGTGGTAAATGCAAAGAAAAAAATAAGAATAGACCATCATATTGGTGGAGATTTCTACGGAGAGCACGATTATATTGATCCTTACGAAGCTTCTACAACGTGCATTATATATAAACTTCTGAAGGAATGGGATGAAGAAGCTATAGACTCAGAGATAGCAACAAACTTATACGCTGGTTTAGCAACGGATACTGGATTTTTTAAGTATTCAAATACAAACGCTGAGGTTTTTAAAATAGCAATGGAGCTAGTTCAAAAAGGAGCTGATCCTCATTACATTTACGTTATGTTTTCCGAAAGAGAGTCTCTAAATAAGATGAAACTTATATCTAAGGTTTTGGATACTATTAAACTTTACGAAGATGGTCTTGTTGCAGGTATAGTCATAAAAGACGAATTCTTCAAAGAAACGGGAACAAAGTATGAAGATAGCGAAGGATTGGTAAATTATCCCAGGTCCATAGAAGGTGTAGAAATAGCTTTTGCTTTGATAGAAAAGCCTCAAGAAGGTATATGGAAAGTGTCTTTAAGATCAAAAGAGTGGGCGGATGTGTCTAAGATAGCGAATCTGTTAGGTGGTGGTGGTCACAAATACGCTTCTGGAGCTAAGATAAGGGCTCATTCGGAAGAGGAAGCGGTAGAAAAGGTTCTTCAAGCAATAAGGAGTATCATACACCAAAGGTCTTTAGTGACTTTTTAATGCCATCTATAGGAATACACGTATCCTCCGCGGGTGGAATAAGCAAGACCTTCGAAAGAGCTAAGGAATTACAAGCTCAATGCTTTCAGTTCTTCTTAAGAAGTCCAAGAAGCTGGCAATTCAAAGGTATTTCCAAGGAAGAAATTTTAGCTTTTACTGAACTAAAGAAAAAGTGGAATTACCCTCTTATGGTTCATGCACCTTATCTCTTAAACCTTGCAAGTCCAGATAAAAACTTAAGGGAAAAGTCTATACAAGTTTTCCTAGAAGAACTAAAGATATGCGATGAGCTAAGAATAGAATTTTACAATTTTCATCCTGGGACAGCTAAAGGTATAAGTGATGATGAAGGGATAAAGTTGGTTATAGATAGTCTAGAAAAAATTTTTATTTCTTATAAGCCCAAAAACACAACGGTTCTTTTAGAAAATACCGCTGGCGAAAAAGGAGATATTGGGAAAAATTTAGAAGAGCTAGGAATTATTATTTCAAACTTTCCAGAGGAAAGGATAGGCGTATGCATAGACACTTGTCATGCCTTTGCTTATGGATACGATATAAGGGATAAGAGAGGTTTTTCCCAGTTCAAATTAAGCGTAGAAAAAACCATAGGATTGGAGAGAGTGAAAGCCATACATGCAAATGACTCTAAGGTACCTTTAGGGGCAAGAAAAGACAGACACCAACACTTAGGACTCGGTTATATAGGAAACAGAGGATTTGCTCTATTTTTGAATGATGAATACTTTTCAACTCTCCCTTACTATCTCGAAACACCAAAAGAAGGCAATTGGGATGAGATAAACTTAAAACATCTAAGAGATTTAGCGCTTATGACCCTTACGTTATAGCCCTACACTATTCAAAGAAAGTTTTGTGTTAAACCTAAACTCTTCCCTTTCGTTTGGAAAATCCGCCCTGTAATGAGCACCTCTACTTTCCTTCCTTTCTAATGCTGCTACTGTAGTTGCCAGCGCTACCAATGTAACGTCTAAAAGTAACCTATTTTGCGGTGTTTTTGTCCAATGCCTGTAGCCTTCTACCCAATCCAACAGACAGTTCTTCGCCTCTTTTAGAGATTCTTCGTTTCTCTGTATTCCTACTTTTTCCCACATTAGTTTTTTTAAGTCTTGGATTGTGTAGGGTGGTTCTGTTTTTTCTTCTTGTGTGTTTTTCCACTCTCTGTTGGAGATTTTTCTCATTTTGATATCCTCGTAAATCCTGTAAGCGCATCTATGACCGAAAACTAGTCCTTCTAAAAGGGAATTTGAAGCGAGCCTGTTGGCTCCGTGTACTCCCGTTGAGCTACACTCACCTATGGCGTAAAGACCTTCTAAGGAAGTTCTACCCCACAAATCTGTACTGATACCTCCTATGTAGTAGTGGGCGGCAGGCACTATAGGTATTAGGTCCTTTTCTGGATCGTATCCTCTTTCTTTTAGCATACTGTATATGGTAGGAAAGCGCGCTTGTAAATTCACACCCTTTGATACTACAGGCTTGAAGCTTATGTATACTCTCCCTCCATTAGTGAGTTTTTTGTATATAGCCTTTGTTACCGTATCTCTCGTTTCTAGTTCGTCTACGAATCTTTCACCCTTTTCGTCTACGAGTATGGCACCTTCACCCCTTGCAGCTTCCGATATTAGTATGCTTGAGTTTTCTACTACCGTAGGGTGAAACTGCACAAATTCTGGATCCCTAAGGTTACATCCAAATCTAAAACCTAAACCTATACCGTCTCCCCTCACTATAGAAGGATTGGATGTGTGCGAAAATATGCTAGCAGCTCCTCCCGTAGCTAAAACTACTGCCTTTGTCCTTATTAGTCTTAGACCCTTCTGTGTACTGTAAATCAGACCTTCGGTGGATTCGTTTACTAGTAGCTCTTCTAGGCTTCCAAATATAATGGGTATGTTCAGTGCTTTTACCTTTTCAAAAAGAAACTCGTAAACTGCTTTTCCAGTGTAATCTTTGACCTTTAGGACACGCGGGAAAGAATGACCACCTTCTATAGTGCTTTCTTCGTCGAATTGAAATCCCCAACTTTTCAAATCTACGACTCTTTGAATACCTTCTTCTACCAATACTTTTACTGCCCATGAATCACATAAACCTTTACCAGATTTTAGTGTATCTAGAAAGTGTCTATATGGACTATCTTTTGGATCTATTGCACACGCTATTCCGCCTTGTGAGTAATAAGTATTTCCTATTCCACGTGTAAGGATTACTGGAGTTATACCAAGATCTTTAAGTTTTATGGCACATACAAGTCCAGCTATGCCACTCCCGCATATTACTACATCCGCATAATCTTGCGGTAGGTATAAGGAAGAAAAATTAAGAAACTGCAGCATTTTCCAAAAGTATATTCATAATTAGATTTGTCAAGCGTTCTGGATCATGCCTCACAAAATCTTCCTTTTCACCTATAAGATCCTCCGTATATACTCTTATGCCTTCCTTTGCTATTCTCGATACATCTGGAATGACAGGCTCTTGACCTTCTTCTAGGTACTTCCTTAAAACTTTGTCTGAGGGCATCCTTGTATTAACTATCGCTACGTCCGGTTTTACCCCTGTGTGTTTTATAAAACTAGAAATATGTTCGTAGGCTGTGAAATCTTCCGTTTCACCGGGCTGTGTCATAGCATTGACTATAAAGATTTTTATGCTTGAAGACCTTTCTATCGCTTGTTTGATGTCTTGTATAAGTAAATTTGGTATTATGCTTGTATAAAGACTTCCAGGTCCAAATATTATCACATCCGCTTCTTCTATCTTGGCTATAACGTCTATGGGAGCTTTTGCTTCTTTGGGCTCTATCCATATGTTTGATATCTTCGTTTTACTTTCTTTACCATATTTGGTTATTTCTTCTTCTCCTCTTACAATGGTCCCATCTAAGAACTGAGCGCACAAGTCTACGCTCTCTAATGTTGCCGGAAGAATTTCCCCTTTAATCCTTAATACCTGAGATGCTATCTTTACAGCTGACAAAAAGTTACCTGTTATTTCTGTCAGTGCCAGAAGGAATATGTTTCCAAGTGCGTGTCCCTTTAGATCCCCCGTATTGAACCTGAACTGAAAAAGCTGACTCATTATGTCTTCACTTTCCGACAGTGCCACTATGCAGTTTCTTATATCGCCTGGTGCTGGGATTTTGTAATCTTTTCTTAGCCTGCCAGTACTTCCACCGTTGTCTGCAACGGTAACGACTGCACATAGGTCTTTTATTTTGTTATTTACTTCTTTTTTTAGGCCTTTAAGCAAACTCGAAAGACCACTACCACCACCTATTGCTAATACCCTCACTTGAACCTCCACTTATAGGTATATATTTTAACATTATTATGTTAACACTAAACTTAAAAGAAATATTTAAAAAAACTAACCGGTTCAAAGGAAACTACTCTTTGGATCCGAAGGAGATTAATCTACCCGCTGACGTTGGGGAAATTACAAACCCAGTTGAGGTACAAGTGGAGATCTATAAAGAAAAAGGAGGTTACAAATTCAGAATATCCATCACAGGTAGCGTAATGCTAGAGTGTAGCAGATGCCTAACAGTTTTTGAAAAAGACATATCACAAGCATGGGTTATAAAGTTAGAAAAGTATAAAGGTGGAGAAAGAGTTCACCTAAGGCCCAGAGATTTAGAAGTTTCTTTCTACGAAGACGAGGAAAACGTAAATCTTGCGGATATAGTAAGGGAACAGATACTCCTGAGTATACCAATTAAGCCTCTCTGTAGTCCAGATTGCAAGCCTTACGTAAACCTTGAAGAACCTGTAGATAGTCCTTTTTCCATACTTAAAAAACTCTCAAAGTAGTGTATAATAATCATCTCAGCGAGCTTTTCTAGGTAAGGAGGTTTATTATGGCTGTTCCAAAGAGAAAAACGTCCAAGTGGAGAAGAGACCAAAGGAGATCTCAAAGCTTTTTTTCAAAGGTAAAGTCTTTAAGTTTGTCCACTTGCCCTAACTGTGGAGAGAAAATTCTTGCTCACAGAGTTTGTCCATACTGTGGTTACTATAAAGGAAGGGAAGTTATAAAATCGTCGGTTTAATGAGTCAAGGAATAATAGCCGTCGATTGTATGGGGGGTGATTACGCTCCCGAAGAAATAGTAAAAGGTTGTATATTAGCCTACAGAGAGCTTAAGATAAAAACTATTCTTGTTGGAAATCAAGAACAAATCAGGAGCATTCTGAAAAAAAATAAGGTTTCAGAAGATGAATTTGAGGTGGTTCACGCGGAAGATAACATTCAGATGCACGAGCCCCCATCTAACGTCTTAAAAAAGAAAAATTCATCCCTTTACGTAGCTGCTAACCTAGTGAGGAAAGGTTTAGCTGATGGATTAGTTTCCGCAGGCAATACTGGAGCTGTTCTGGCAGTTGGAAAATTTATAGTAGGAGCTATTGAGGATGTAGAAAGACCCGCGATAGCCGTAGCGCTTCCAAATTCCAATGGCAGAACTGTTTTGATAGACGTAGGTGCCAACGTAGATTGCAAACCTAAGCACTTACTTCAATTTGCTGTTATAGGACATACGTATGCAGAAGAAATACTAGGAATAAAAAATCCACGTGTAGGAATACTAAGCATTGGAGAAGAGGAAGGTAAAGGTAACGAGCTTGTAAAGGAAACTTACCCTCTCTTAAAAGAGACTAAACTGAACTTTTTGGGCAATGCTGAGGGAAGAGACATATACGCTGGTACATTTGACGTTATCGTATGTGATGGCTTTGTAGGAAATGTTATACTAAAAGCTAGTGAAAGTCTTGGAATGGCCGTGGTTCAAATGATAAAAGAGGAGGTGAGAAAGAGTCTATTAGCTAAAATAGGTGCCCTACTAATGCTACCAGCTTTAAACAGCTTTAAGAAAAAAGCAGACTTTGCAGAATACGGGGGCATACCCCTTTTGGGAGCTAATAAACCCGTTATAATAACTCATGGGAAAGCAAACGCCAAAGCAATAAGAAACTCTATAAAGGTAGCTAACGAATTTATAACGCATCAGTTCAATCAAGTGCTTTCTAGAAATATCAAAAATATTATCCCTCAGGATCTAAAAATATGAAATTGATAGGAATAGGACACTACATACCTTCCAAGATTCTTACCAACTTTGACCTTGAAAAGATAGTGGACACTTCAGATGAGTGGATAACCACGCGCACAGGCATAAAGGAAAGAAGAATATCAGAAAATGAGAGCTTGATAGATATGGCTTACAAGGCTTCAACAGAAGCTCTTAGGATGGCAAAGACAGACGGTGACCACTTGGACTTGATTATACTCGCTACAATTACTCCAGAACTTTCCTTTCCTGCTAGTGCGTGCCTCTTACAAGCTAGATTAGGAAATACAAAAGCTTTTGCCTTTGATATTTCTGCAGCTTGCAGTGGCTTTATATACTCTTTGGATATAGCTCATTCCTATATAAGTTCTGGAAAAGCTAAAAAGGTTTTGGTGGTGGGCGCAGAAAAACTGTCCCAAATAGTAAATTGGCACGACAGAAACACGTGCGTCTTATTTGGAGATGGTGCAGGGGCTGTAATTCTATCTGACGAAGGTAAAGATAAGCTTTACGTTTCTAAGCTACTTTCTGATGGTTCTCTGTGGGAGATTCTTTACGCAAAAAGGTGTGATTATATAAACATGAAGGGTAGGGAACTTTTTAAAATAGCCGTTAGAAGCATGGAAGAAGCATGTAGAGAGGTTATAGAGATTGCCGGTATAACAACTGAAGATATAAAACTCATGATACCCCATCAAGCCAACATAAGAATAATAGAGTCTTTAGCGGAAAAACTCGACTTCCCTATGGAAAAGGTGTATACCAATATACATAAATATGGCAATACGAGTGCAGCATCCATACCGTTGGCTTTAAGTGAAGCTCTTCAAGAAGAGCGTGTGAAAGAGGGTGATATCGTTCTATTTACCGCCATGGGTGGAGGTTTGACCTGGGGAGCTGTCTTGATGGAGTTATGAATATGGTTTATATTATTACTTAATTTTGTGTCGAAAGGAGAGGTGGCCGAGTGGCCGAAGGCGGCTCCCTGCTAAGGAGTTGTAGGGTTAAAAGCCCTACCGCGGGTTCGAATCCCGCCCTCTCCGTTTAGGAGAAAATATGAAAAAGGCTATATTAGCTTTGGAAGATGGATCGTATTTTGTTGGTTACTCTTTTGGCTCGGAAGGAGAGACACAAGGGGAGGTAGTTTTCAACACATCCATAACTGGCTATCAAGAGATATTAACCGACCCTTCATATAAGGGACAGATAGTGGTTATGACCTATACACAGGTGGGAAACTATGGAATTAACGATGAGGATGTGGAATCTTCATGCGTTCAAGTGAATGGTTTTGTAGTAAGGGAAGCCTCAAAATTCGTTAGTAACTGGCGAGCAAAAAAATCTCTGGACGAGTATTTAAAGGAGAACAGAATAGTTGGTATTGAACACATAGACACTAGGGCTTTGGTGAAGAAGATAAGAGAAAAGGGAACATTAAGAGGTGTCATATCCACTGTAGATTTGGATCCCAAAAGCTTAATAAAAAAGGCAAGAAACGTGGAGGACATATCGAAGCAAAACCTTGTTGAACAAGTTGCCACCAAAAGCGACTTCCTTTTTAAACAAGGCGACTGGGATTTATACAATGGTTATTCCTACATGGAAAACGAGAAACCAGTTATAGCTGTAGTTGATTTTGGAGTAAAATACAACATACTTAGAAGACTAACTCAAGAAGGTGCCAAAGTTATCGTCATACCACCTTACAATTCTATCAGCAAGATAAGGGATTTGGATCCAGATGCCATATTTTTGTCCAACGGTCCAGGTGATCCCCAGAGGGTTGTAGAGGGAATAAGATTGGTCAGGCATTTTATGGAAAGAAAACCCATATTTGGCATATGCTTAGGTCACCAGATAATAGCTTTAGCTTTAGGGGGTAAAACTTACAAGTTACCTTTTGGACATCATGGCGGAAACCACCCGGTGAAGGATTTAAGAGATGGTCACATAGAGATAACTGCGCAAAATCATAACTTTGCAGTGGATCCTGATACTTTGATAGATGTGGAAATAACGCACATGAATCTGTTGGACAACACGGTGGAGGGCTTCAGACACAAATACCTTCCAATATACTGTGTGCAGTTTCATCCAGAAGCTTCACCGGGTCCTCACGATTCTTATGGCATATTCAAAGAATTCGTAAATATATGTTATGCCATCCCTTAAAAAGAGTAATGCACGTATATGGCTGATAATTTCTTTCCTAGTTGTGATATTTTTATGGATTTTGATTAATCTTTTTCGGATACAAATCTTAGAAAGAAGAGCTCTTGTGGAAAGGATCGCAGAGAGTTTCCCTAAAGTTAAAGTTGAAAATCTCGTTCTTTACAGGGGAGCTATCTTAGATAGAAACAATAAGGACATTGCGATAAGTATACCTACTATATCTGTTTATGCTTTTCCAAGGTTTATAAAAAACAAAGATGAGTTTGTAAGGAGACTATCAGCTGTCTTGGATGTTCCAGATGCAACAATAAGGGAAAAACTCAATACAGAGAGAAAATTTGTTTGGTTAGCTTTCAAAGTAGATAAAGAAAAAAGAAATTTGATTGAAAGGGTAATAAGAGAAACAGATAACAAGCCCGCTGTAGGTATTCAAGAAGATTTTAAAAGATTCTATCCACACGGAACTATGGCAAGCAACCTAATAGGTTTTGTTGGATTGGATGGGAGAGGATTGGAAGGTCTGGAGTATGCTCTTGAGAATACCATAGGAGGTAAAAGCGTAAAAGCCGTGTTTTTTGCTGGAGGTAGTATGATTTTAGACCCTTACAAAGAAGAATCTTTTAAGGTTAGAGACATCAAAACTACAATAGATATAGGTGTTCAAATAATAACTGAGGATATAGCAGAGAAAATAGTTAAACAATGGAGTCCAAAGCGTGTAGCCATACTTGTTATGGATGTAACAAATGGTGATATACTTGCTCTATCCACCTATCCTAATTACGATCCTAACTTTTATTGGAAATACAAGCAATGGCAAAGGAGGAATTACGCTGTTACAGATATTTTTGAACCTGGTTCTACATTAAAGCCGTTTTTTATAGGGAAAGCACTAGACAGAGGGTATGTAGGTGAGAACTTCGGGACGAGCATAGGGGATAGAATAGAGGTTTATGGAAGGTATGTGAAAGATGTAAAACCAAGTAAATACCTTACTATTGACCAGATATTAATAAAGTCTTCAAACATAGGTACCATAAAGATAGCCAGATACCTCTCGAGAAAGGATATTGAAGAGCTCATAGATACAATACATTTAAATGACACTTTTGGAGTGCTTCCTGGAGAAACAAAGCCCAAACTGCCTAACTTAAACTACCCAGCCAACTTGCTATATGTTAGTATAGGGCAAGGGTTAGCTACCAATTTACTAAATCTTTGCGTTGCCTTTGGTGGGTTGGCAACTAATAAGATAGTAAAGCCCAAAATACTGCTTGAGGAGGAAACAGTTATTTTAAAGGATGGTGTATTTTCGGAAAGAACATTCGAGTGGTTGAGAAACAATATGATAAAGGTTGTTGAGGAAGGAACGGGTCGTTTAGCAAGATCTAACTACTTCTACATAGCTGGAAAAACAGGCACGTCTCAAAAGTTCGATTTTAGTATAGGCAAGTACTCTAGAGAAAACCTTGTGACTTACTTTGTGGGTTACTTTCCAGCCACGGAGCCAAAAATTGTAGCTGGTATAATGGTTGACGAACCAAAAGGTCCTAACGTATACGGGGGCACTGTGTCGGCTCCATATTTTAAAGAGCTGGCGGAAAGGGTAGCATCTTATTACAGACTAAAACCCGATAAGCCTGCAAATGCGACCAAGTAACTCGGGACTGATAGCTTCCCTTTCTTGATAGGGAACTTCTATAACTTCTGTATTTGTAAGATCTTGAATTATCTTTGCGTTTGTCTTTTCCGATACATCTTCGCCTTTGAAACCATTCAAAATAATTCCCAAGATACTTAACTGCATAGCTTTTGCATAAAAGTAGGTGGTGTATGTGTGATGAATGGTTCCTAGTGTAGAGTAGCTAACAATCAAGATAGGGATGTTTAGTTCTCTTGCTAAGTTTGCGTAATTGTATTCTTTTTTTATAGGGACAGCTAAACCACCTGCACCTTCCACAATTAAAAAGTCATATCTTTCGAGCAATTTGTTATACATACTCTTAATGTGATCTACATCAAAATCCATACCCGTTTCCAAGGTGCAAGCGTAAGGTGCCAAAGGTAACTTGCACGTGAAAGCTACAGCTTCCTTTATGCTCTGACCAGTAACCTGACAAAGTTTTGCACCATCTTGTGGAATATCCTCTACACCCGTCTCTATAGGTTTGAAGTAACCAACCTTTACTCCTCGTTCTTTTAGATAAGAGGCTATATGATACGAGAGAAAGGTCTTGCCTATACCTGTGCCGGTTCCTGTTATCAATACGCTTTTATGTGCCATGCTCCCACGATGACAAATACCTTTGCTGTTCAGGAGTGAGTTCGTCTATACTAACTCCCATACTCTTTAGCTTCAGTTTTGCTACTTCCATATCTATGTGATTAGGCACTTTGTAGACATCTTTTTTCAAGTTTTGGTAATTTTTGAGTAAATACTCTGCAGACAAAGCTTGATTGGCAAAGGACATATCCATCACAGATGCAGGATGTCCTTCCGCTGCCGCAAGATTCACAAGTCTTCCTTGTGCAAGCAAATACAATTTTCTACCATCGTAGAGCTCGTGCTCTTCTACAAAGTTTCTAACTGTTCTAACACTTTTGCTAAGATTTCTGAGTGCTTTGATGTCTATTTCTACATCGAAGTGTCCTGCGTTGGATAAAATAGCACCATCCTTCATAACCTTGATATGCTCCTCTCTTATAACGGAAGTATTACCGGTGACTGTAACAAAAAAGTCTCCCAACTTGGCAGCTTCTATCATAGGCATCACTAAAAAGCCATCCATCTTTGCTTCCAATGCCTTGATGGGGTCTACCTCTGTAACTATGACGGTAGCTCCCATTCCTCTTGCCCTTTGGGCTACACCTTTCCCACACCATCCGTAACCACAAACTACAAAGTAAGAACCAGCTATTAGTCTATTGGTAGCCCTCATTATAGCATCTATGGTAGACTGACCCGTTCCGTATCTGTTATCAAACATATGCTTGGTGTAAGCATCGTTAACAGCTATGATAGGAAACCTTAACACGCCATCTTTTGCCATGGCTTTTAATCTGATTACACCTGTTGTAGTTTCTTCCATACCACCAAATACGTTGTCTAAAAGATTAGGATACTCTCTATGCATTGTTGATATAAGATCCGCACCATCATCTATCACTATGTTTGGCTTTTTTTCTATCACAGCCCTTAGGTGAGAGTAATAGGTTTGGTTGTCCTCTCCTTTTATAGCAAAGACAGGTATTTGATAATACTTCACCAGAGCACTTGCTACATCATCTTGGGTAGAAAGAGGATTGGAAGCACTGAGGTGCACATTAGCTCCGCCTTCTTTCAGTGTAATTAGCAAGTTGGCGGTTTCCGTCGTCACATGAAGACATGCGCTTATAGTTATCCCCTTAAATGGCTTTTCTTTGCTAAATCTTTCTCTGATACTTCTTAGAACGGGCATATCCTTTTCTGCCCACTCTATACGTGCTCTTCCTTCCTCTGCCAATGATAAATCTTTTACGTG
>JBEPZA010000019.1:0-10743 GCA_041641075.1 Aquificaceae bacterium
GCACTAAAAAATGAAAAATATCTAGTATCTGCTGTCATCCATAACAGAATTAAAAAAGGAATGAAACTAGATATAGACCCAACAGTAATCTATGCACTTAAAATTAAAAATAAATGGAATGGTGTAATAACAAAAAAGGACTTGCTTATAGATAACCCATACAATACATACCTCTACAAAGGTCTTCCTCCATCACCCATATGCAATCCTGGTTTAGATTCTCTAGAGGCTGCTTTAAGACCAGCAAATGTAGATTACCTGTTCTTTGTGGCAAAAGGGGATGGTTCACACGCCTTTAGTTCAAGCTACAATCAGCACGTGAATAATGTCAGATTGTACAGAAGCAAAAGGTAGTATAATTTTCAGTATGAATAAGGTTGCGTGGAGTATCACTCATCAAGAATTTACCATAACGGACTATTACTATTTTTCTATACTACAAAAAGAAGCTAGTAAAAGAGGTTTAATAATAGATGAAGTTGACAAATGGGAAGACTTGGAACACTACGATACTATAGTTTTCAACTACCCAGAGATTCCCTTTACGGAGAAAGAAGTTCAAGATGTAGAAAGATGGGTTTGGGAAAAGGGTAAAAAAGTGATACTTCTTGGTTACTACAAAAATGAAGACCATATCGCAGATACATGCAATACGTTAGCTAGAAAGTTTGGAATGGAATTAAACTCGGATGAGGTTACGGATGAAGTAAACAACCACAACGGTGATCCTTACTTTGTTGTGACTTCTAAAATTAGAAGATACAACAAAAACTCGAAAAACGAGGTAAATGTAGAAAAGATCATGCTTGCATGTAGCGCCTCTATCACTCCCATTATGCCTGATATAAAGGTGGTTGTAAGAGCCGAAGACACTGCCAAATCAAATATGGAAAAGTATACTCTGCTCATAGCGGAGCAAATTGCTCCCACTAGCGGTGGTTATTTTTGTCTAGCAGGAACATGTGTGTTTTGGGATAATTATTCAATAACCTTATACGATAATTTAGAGTTTTCTATAAATTTGTTGAGGCATAGCACGCCTAGAACTGTAGTTGAAGGTAAACCTGTTATTTTTGAGATATGAGGGGGTAGCTATGGATGCGTACAGTATGCTTTTAGATTTTCCGAAACAGTTTGACAAGAAACAGACGAAAGAATTTGATATTAGAAATTATAAAGGTGTAGTATTTAGTGGGATGGGAGGCTCTGGAATAGTTGGGGACCTGGCAAAGCTCCTTTTGGAAGCTTCTAACACACCCATTCCTGTAATATCACTGAGAGGATACTCGTTGCCCTCTTATGTAAGTAGAGACTGGTTAGTTGTGTGCACAAGCTACAGTGGAGATACTGAAGAAACAGTTAGCATACTTGAAAATGCTATAGCTGTAGATGCGTGTGTTGTTTGTATAAGTTCTGGGGGAACGCTGAAAAAACTAGCAGAGGACAAAAATATAGATTACTACAATATACCGCAAGGTTACCCTCCGAGATATGCCTTGGGGTATATGCTTTCTACGATCATGTCTCTTTTTGGTTTGGACCCAATACCTATACAGGTAAGTCTTTCTGAAAATTTACCAGAGATTATGAGCTTAGCTGAAAAGTACGCCAAACTTACCTTTGGCTATTTACCCATAGTTTATGCTACGCCCTTAACGGAAGCTGCGGCGTTTAGGTGGAAAACTCAAATAAACGAAAACTCAAAAACCCAGTGCTACTATGCTACTTTACCAGAAATGCATCACAATGAGGTAGTAGGACTAAGCAACCCTACAATTAGAAATCTTTGCTACTTTTTCCTTTTGTATGACACTGAAGATCATCCTAGGGTGCTAAAACGTGTAAGTATTACTGAGAAGGTTCTTAAAGATTTAGGTATATCTCCTATTTCTATAAACGGTAAGGGTAGAACACTCATAGAACGTGTAATGTATCTAATATACTTGGGCGATTGGATTAGCTACTACCTCGCTCAAGCTTACAGTTATGATCCCATACCCGTAGATATTATTCAATCAATAAAGAAGGAACTCTCAGATAAAACATGAATGAATTTAGTATATCTTGGGTAATTTTTGGTTTTGTTGTATTTGGTGCTTTATTTTTAGATCTCTTCGTTTTCCATAGGAAACCTCACCAAATTTCAGTAAAGGAATCCTTACTCCTTTCAGCTTTTTGGATTGTGTTAGGTTTGGCTTTTTCGGGATACGTGTATTATTTAAAAGGTCCTGGTGCTACTCTTGAGTATCTAACTGGCTATCTTTTGGAAAAAGCTCTGAGTTTGGACAATATATTTGTATTTATTTTGATATTTTCTTACTTCAAAGTTCCTCGCGAGTATGAGCACAAGGTTCTCTTTTGGGGGGTCCTTGGAGCTATTGTTATGCGTGGCATTTTTATATTTTTGGGGATAGGAATTATAAATCTTTTCCATTGGGTAACGTACATTTTTGGATTAATTCTCATAATTTCAGCTGTCAAACTTCTTACTACAGAAGAAAAAGAATTCAAACCCGAGGAAAGTTTAATTTACAGAACCTTTAGAAAGGTAATACCTTTAAAGCCGGACTACGTAGATGGTAAGTTTATCGTAAAAGAAGGAAACAAGAGGTATGCGACTCCCTTGCTTCTGACACTGGTTTTTGTGGAAGCCTCTGATGTTATGTTTGCTATAGATTCTGTGCCTGCCATTTTGGCTATCTCCAAAGATCCCTTTATTGTGTACACATCTAATATCTTTGCTATATTGGGTTTGAGGTCTCTATACTTTGCTACCGCAGGAATATTGCCTTTTTTCCATTATCTACACTATGGGCTCTCTTTTATACTAGGTTTCATAGGTTTAAAGATGCTGATTGCAGAGTTTTATAAAATTCCAGTAGGAGTGTCCTTAGTTCTAATAATAAGCGCTATTGCTGTTTCCATTCTTGCTTCCCTGGTTTCCAAGAAGATGAAATCCGGTAATCCTTAAAAAGTCCTTTATTATCGAGATATTAAATTTATGAATCTTTACAACCAATGAAAATAACGCTTTTGTTGAGATTGTATATACGCCGATTATAGTGCACTCAACCATGTATGCATATCAATTTTTCTTTTGCAAGTTTAAGCCATCCTCCTTGGATTTAGCTACTTTGGAAGTTTATTTTGACCGTCAAGGTCTTATGCTTGGTGACCACGCTGTTATATTAATCCCCATCTTTTATAGACATCTACTGATTTTTTATTACTTCCAGTAGAGCTTGATCAGGCTTTTAATTGGATTTTTGTTTGTTCTTGAAGGAGTGCGTGTGTAATACCAAATTTTTTCTTCAATCACTCTCTACGTAGAAATTTTTTTGTTTTGTGAAAGATATTCATGAAAAATCATGAATTTAGAATATAATATTTTATGAGGAGAAGAGGATGGTTTTGGAAAACGAGCGATTAGAAGAAATTTCTGAACTTTTGAAGGCTTTGGCTCATCCAACGAGGTTGAAGATTGTGTCTATTTTGATAAGTAGTAAGCAATGCGTGAAGAATCTGAGCGAAATGCTCGAAGCTTCTCAACCCAATATATCACAGCATCTTAATATACTCAGAAGTAAAGGTATAGTAGGATGTAAAAGGGATGGTTCCGTAGTATGTTACTATATAAAAGACCCTAGTGTTATAAAACTTTATGAATTGCTAATAAAGGAGGTGTATTCATGGCAGGAAAAGTGATAACTTTGACAGAAAGCAACTGGCAAACAGAGGTTATAAACTCTGATAAGCCAGTAGTTGTGGACTTCTGGGCGCCTTGGTGTGGACCTTGTAGAATAATTGCCCCAATAATAGAGGAATTAAGTAATGAAATAGATGGTGTAAAGTTTGGAAAACTCAACACCGATGAAAATCCCAATATAGCTATGCAGTACGGTATAAGAGCCATCCCAACTATAATGCTGTTCAAAGGTGGGGAAATTGTAGACACAAGGATAGGTGTGCAACCTAAGGAAGCCTTAAAGCAAATGGTATTGAGCCATATATGAGTGAACAATTATCGGAATATATTCTGTATGACTCTGTAATAGTAGGCGGGGGTCCAGCTGGGCTAACAGCCGGATTATACTGTGCAAGAGCGAAGATGAATACTCTCCTCGTTGAAAAAGGGACTCTCGGCGGGCAGATAGCGATCACGGATTTGGTAGAAAACTACCCAGGTTTCCCAGAGGGTATAAGCGGTAAAGAACTCACCTTGCTCTTTAAAAAGCAGGCGGAGAAATTTGGGCTAACTATAGCTAGGGGGGAAGTTACAAAGATAGAACGTAGGGGTAGGGAGATATTTTTGTATCTCAGAACAGGAGAAGTCTTAAGGAGTAAAACGGTCATTCTGACTGTGGGATCTAATCCCAGACGCCTTGGTGTTCCTGGTGAAGAGGAATTCTTAAACAGGGGGGTTTCTTACTGTGCTACATGCGATGGTGCACTCTTCGATGGCGTGCCTATCGCTGTAGTTGGTGGCGGTGATTCTGCTGCTCAAGAAAGTCTTTTTTTAACACGTTTTGGCAGTGTTGTTTACTTAGTGCACAGAAGAGATAAACTCAGGGCTCAGAAGCATCTACAAGAAAGGGTTTTTTCCAATCCCAAAATAAAGTTCATTCCTAACAAAGTAGTGGAAGAAATAAGGGGTACAGACACCGTAGAAAGTATACTGCTGAGAGATACTCTGAATGGAGAAACATCTCAGCTTCAAGTTGAAGGAGTATTTATCTTTATTGGCTTAGAACCAAACACACACTTTCTAAAAGAAACGTTGCAACTTGACGATAAAGGTTATATACTAACGGATGAGAGGATGAGAACTAGTATGGAAGGAGTATTTGCAGCTGGGGATTGTAGGAGTGGTGCTACAGGGCAGGTTGCTGTGGCTGTGGGGGAAGGGTGTATCGCAGCCATAGAGGCGGAGAAATATATACAAGAAAATTACTAGATTCGGATGAAGTACCAAGGTGGTTTTGACACACTCAAAGAGTCTACGAAGTATATGTTCGAAACTCCTGGTTTATCTGAAATAGTAACTATACTTTTTATCCTGTTTTTTGCAATAGGTATGCTATTTATCTTCCCTTACTACGTATCAAAGCGTGCACGTAAAAAAAGTGCTTACAAGGATTTTTTAGAATATGCCTATTCTCTAGGTTTAAGCAAGGTAGAAGCAGAACTTCTTTGGTCATGCACAAAAGAGATGGCACATTCTCCCAACAAGCTATTAACAAGTAAACCAGTTTTTGAAAAATGCGTTTCTCTCCTGGTTAAGAAAGAATCTTCAAATATCGATTTGATAAACACAATTCGTAAAAAGTTACACTTTGATTACGTCCCATGGTTTCTCCCTCTTACAACTACTAGAGAGCTAGATTTATATCAAACAGGATTTTTGACTCATCAAAAGGAAATATACAATGCTGCAGTTTGGGAAAAGGATGAGTTAAGCATACACATAGCTATACTCGATACCTTGAAGCTTGATATAAAGCCAGGTGATACAGTAAAATTCTCGTTCACTAGAGAAGACGAAGGCAAATACTCCTTCAGTAGTAACGTAAAAGAGGTTTACTACGATGGCAATAGAACGGTTATAGTTCTAGATCACGCAGAAAAGCTTAATAAATTACAGCTAAGGGAGAGTATTCGTTGGAAGGTAAACCTACCTGCAAAGATCTACCTCTTTAAAGAAAAGGTAACTACGAATGCTGCATTGCTAATGCTAGATGCGAACGACCTTGAGTCTGTAGAAGGTCGTATAGAAAATATAAGTGTCGGTGGAGTAAAATTTTGCGCCAAGTATATTCCACAAGTGTTTGAAGATCAAGTAGTGGTGGTAGTTTTCGACCTAGACGAAAGGCATATGGAAGTTGCTTGCACCGTCAGAAATAGGTCAGATGTAACAAATAGGCATTGCTTAGGTTTAAAATTTGAAACATTAACGGAAGAGGAAAAAAAGTTCATAAACAAGTACATACTAGAAAAACAAAAGGAAATTCTCAAGAAGTATAAGGCTGGCGAGCCTATAGAAGATTCTTCTGCTTTTTGAGAGCTTTGAGTATCCTCTTTCTTGCGCTTCTTTCCTTCCTTTTCTTCTTTTCGCTAGGTTTTTCGTAGAACTGCCTCCTTTTTACCTCTGTTAGTATGCCTTCTTTCTCAACAATTCTTTTGAACCTTTTGAGCACTTTCTCAAAGGACTCGTTTTCATTAACTACAACTATCGCCAATACCGTTCACCTCCTTTAATTATTTTAACAAAATCACTTAATGACTGCAAGCTTAAAAACTTCATCAAGATCCTTTACAAAGTGAAGATTTACTTTGTCTCTTACGTAAGATGGTAAATCTTCTAATACCTCATCTTTATTTCTCTCTGGGAGGATAACTTGGTATATACCTGCTCTCTTTGCAGCTAGTATTTTTTCTTTTAATCCTCCTACGGGTAGAACTCTTCCTCTAAGAGTTACCTCGCCTGTCATGGCTATATCTGTGCGAACTGGCGAGTTGGTCAATAACGAAAGGATCGCTGTAGCTATGGTGATGCCAGCTGATGGTCCATCCTTTGGGACAGATCCTTCTGGAACGTGTATGTGTATATCTATATTGGCAAAAATCTCTGGGTCTATGCCGTACTCTTCAGCTTTAGATTTTATGTAAGAAAGCGCCGCTTGTGCGGATTCTTTCATTACGTCCCCTAGGGAGCCTGTCAATATTAATCCTCCCTTTCCCTTAAACTTGGTGGCTTCTATAAGCATAATTTCCCCACCTACTTCAGTCCACGCTAAACCAACAGCTATACCTACGCTAGGTTTATCTTCTTTTTCTATATATTTACGAGGTGTTCCCAAAAAGGTTCTTACATCCTGAGCTTGCACACTGAAAGGTGGTTTCTCGCCTTGGAGTTTTTTCAAAGCTAGTTTTCTAAGCACACTTCCTATTTGCCTTTGTAAGTTCCTAACACCTGATTCTCTAGTGTAGCCTCTTATAATTTCTAGTAAAGCTTCGTCGGAAAAAGAAACTTCTCCGTTTTTAAAGCTATGCGTTAACAAAAGCTTTGGTAGTAGATGGTTTTTTGCAATGTAAACCTTTTCCTCTTCTGAGTATCCACTTAAGTATATAACTTCCATCCTGTCTAGCAAAGGCTTGGGTATGGTGTCCACTCTGTTGGCGGTGCATATAAAAAATACCTGAGATAAATCAAAGGGTAAGCCTATGTATAAATCTGTAAAGCTTTTGTTTTGCTCAGGATCGAGAACTTCTAGTAACGCTGCAGCGGGGTCTCCTTGAAAGGATACGGATATTTTGTCAATTTCATCTAAAACTATAAGAGGGTTTTTTGTCCCCGCCTGCTTTATAGCCTGTATGATTCTTCCTGGCATTGCACCTACGTAAGTTCTTCTGTGTCCTCTTATTTCAGCTTCATCCCTTATACCTCCCAAAGCTATTCTCACAAACTTCCTTCCCAAGGATTCAGCGATGGATTTACCCAAGGAGGTTTTCCCTACGCCAGGTGGACCAACGAAACACAGAATTTGTACTGCCGATGCCTTGTTCTTGCTTAGTTTCTTTACTGCTAGGTACTCAATAATTCTTTCTTTTACCTTCTCCAGATTGTAGTGATCTCTATCCAATACCATTCTAGCTTTTTTCAGATCATACCTATCTTTTGTTCTTTTGTTCCATGGAAGATCTAAAGTCCAATCTAGCCATGTCCTTACTACACCTGCTTCGGCTGAATCGGGATGTAGTCTTTCTAACCTTTTTATGTTCTTTTCTATCTCGCTTTTTATGCTTTTATCCAATTTGAGAGCTTGGAGTTTCTTCTTGTATTCTTCAATTTCTGCTTTCTTTTCATCTCCCTCTCCCAACTCTTCTTGTATAGCTCTCAGTTGCTGTCTTAGAAAATACTCTCTTTGTTCCTTCTCTACTTTTTCTCTTGCTGCGCTTCTGATCTTACTTTGTACTTCCAATAAGGTAACTTCGTTAAGTAAGTACTGATGAACGAGTCTAAGTCTTTCTTTTGGATCGATGGTCTCAAGTATCGTTTGCGCATCTTGAGCTTTTATATCGAGTATGGAAGCTACTATGTCGGAAAGTTTGCTAATGTTTTCCAAACTTTTTATGAGTATGACTACATCTGGTATTATCTGTTTTTCCAAAGATATAGCTTTATCTATCAGGTCTTTTATAGAGTTTATATATGCAAGGTCCTCTTGTGTAAGTTCTTCTTTTTTCAATTCTTTTTCTTGTATTACTTCAACCTTTGCTGAATAATACTCATCAACCTTTGAGTATTCTAAAAGTCTAGCTCTAACTACACCCTGGATTAGGATTTTCAATCTGTTTTCTTCAATAGGTGCAGTTCTTATAATGTTGGCTATAACACCTATAGAGTGAAGGTCCTCCTTCTGAGGTTCTTCTGTATCTTTGTCCTTTTGTAAAACCAAAAAGATTAGCTTGTCACTTTTCAAAGCCTTTTCAATGGCCTTTATGGAAAAGTTTCTACCTACAAACAAAGGCATAACCATTGTGGGAAATATGACGATATCCCTAAGGGGCATTACGGGGACTTCTACAATACTTTCTGGAATATTCGGAACGTTTATCAATTCTTCCATTCTTTCCTCCTAACTCAAGAGTTCTTTTATGAAAATATCAGCTGAAAAGGGTTGAAGATCATCTATTTTTTCGCCAACACCTATTAGCTTTATGGGTATTTTTAGCTCTTGGCATATGGGAACTATAGCTCCACCTTTGGATGTTCCGTCCAATTTAGTAAGTATTATGCCACTGACATCTATAGCTTCCCCGAATACCTTAGCTTGAGATATGGAGTTTTGTCCTATGGTGGCGTCTAAAACTAGCAAGGTCTCCAAGGGTTGATTTTGTTTAAACTTTTGTATTGAGGATTTTATCTTTCTTAGCTCCCTTATCAATGGTTCCTTTGTGTGTAGTCTTCCTGCTGTGTCTATGAGTACCACATGATAACTCTCGTTTATGGCTTTCTCCATCGCTTGGTAAACTACGGAAGCTGGATCAGCTCCTTCGTGCTTTTTCACTATGTCTACACCAGATCTTTGGGACCATACTTCAAGCTGCTCTATAGCTGCAGCTCTAAAGGTATCTGCAGCGCATAGAAGAACCTTTTTATTTTCGCTTTTGAATTTGTAAGCGAGCTTACCAATGGTGGTGGTTTTGCCTGAGCCATTCACACCTAAGAAAAGGTACACAGAAGGTGTTTCATCTGGGTCTTTTAGCTTTCCTTCACAATCTCTTATTAGACTCAGTAGCATATCTGATAGTATCTGTCTTAGGTCTTCAGACTTTTGTATGTTTTTCCTAATTGCTTCCTTTTTTAGTTCTTCCGTAAGTTTGACAGCAAGTTTGGCACCAACATCCGCCCTTATGAGCTTTTCCTCTATCTCTTCAAAAAGTTCATCGTCAACCTTTCTACCTCTAAATATTATCCCAAACTCTATGGTCTCTTTTGTTTTCTTTAGACCCTTCCTGATTTTTTCTAAGAAGCTCTCTTTTTTTATCTCTACGAGCCCTAGTTCTTGTTTAATGCTTTGTATGTCTGTTTGTATTTTTTCTTTTTCCAAAGCAGGTGCTACATTTAGAGCTCTTTGGTATACTTCTAAGGCTTTTTCTTTGTTTTCCAACTGATAAAGCAAGTCTGCAGCTTTTTTTAGGCTCTCAAAATCACCTATCTTTAGATACTCGTTTACCGCTTTTTCTTTTTCTCCCACCCTCTCGTAAATAAGGGCTCTCTCTTTGGCTGTTGCTAAATCCTTGTTGTAGTGTTCTATAAGTTGGTATGCATAGTAGTACTTACCATCTTCCAGATAGAGTTTGTAGAGAATAGGCAAAAGTTCGGGATTCTCTTTGAAGTTTTCTAGTATACGAATGGCTTGTTCCTTCTTGCCTTGTTCTATGAGTTTCAAGATGGCGTTTTTGTCACCTTGCTCAGCAAGTTTTTCTTCTTTGGACTTTTTCCAGAAAAGCACCATATATAAAATATTCTAAACTACTTTCCCATCCACTATGTGAATAATCCTATCGAAATACTTAGAAAGCTCTTGATTGTGCGTAGCTATTAGGAATGTTATTTGCTTTTCCTGTCTTAGTTTTAGAAAAAGTTGGAATATTTTATGACCTTCGTTGAGGTCTACGCTACCTGTGGGCTCGTCTGCAAAAATTATTCTAGGATTGCCCATTAGGGCTCTGGCGATAGCTACTCTTTGTTGTTCCCCACCGGAAAGCTCGCTGGGTCTGTGATGTACTCTGTGACTGAGTCTTAGATACTCTAGTATCTGTAGAGCTCTTTCCTTTGGTCTGTCTACTTCCAAAATCTGTCCTATAATTGTCAAATTTTCTATCACATTAAAATCCTCTAGAAGATATGGAGATTGAAACACGAAAGCTATCGCCCTTTTTCTAAAGTTGGATAATTCCCTTTGAGATAAATGGTCTATTCTTTCGTTCTCTATAAATACTTGACCTTTTGTTGGTCTGTCTAGACCAGCTGCTATATGAAGTAGAGTGCTTTTACCAGAACCAGAAGGTCCCATTACACCTACAAACTCTCCTTTGCTTATGCTTATACTTACTCCCTTTAGTGCATGCGTGCCGTTGGGGTATATCTTTTCTACATCCAAGAGCTTTAGAATCTCACTCATTTTTCAGTATATCTATTACGCTTGCTTTGCTTGCACGATAAGCTGGCAAAAGACT